>CANQHS010000060.1 GCA_947623795.1 uncultured Clostridia bacterium
GCAATCCGTCTTCCACCTTTGGCATGCGGCGGCTTTAATGCCGACTTCGATGGTGACCAAATGAGTATGCACGTTCCTTTGTCAGTTGAGGCAAGAACGGAAGCAAGAATGCTTTTGCTAGCATCAAACAATGTGCTTAAACCAAGCGATGGCAGCCCAAATATGCTTCCAAGCCAAGACATGATTTTGGGTAACTACTATATAACAGTTATTCGCGAAGGCGCAAAAGGCGAAGGCATGGTGTTCGCCTCTCAAGACGAAGCTCAACTTGCCTATGAAAATGGCGAATTGAGTTTGCAAGCGAAAATCAGTTTGAGAAGAACTGCCGAGTTTGAAGGCGAAACCGTTATGGGCAGAATTGAAACAACCTTAGGAAGAGTTATCTTTAATAGCATTATCCCACAAGATTTAGGCTTTGTTGATAGAAGTAAGCGAGAAAATGCTCTTAAACTTGAAATAGACAAGGAAATCAAAAAAGGCGATTATTCTGGCATAATTGAAACTTGCTATAGAAAACATGGCACAAACACTACAGTTACCATGATTGACAACATCAAAAACATGGGCTATAAATATAGCACTCTTGCAAGCGTATCCTTCTCAATTTTCGACTTAACCGAAGCAAAAGAACGCGACAAAATGATTGCAGAAGCAGATAAACTTGTAACTCAAAACGACAATCTTTATATGCAAGGCTTCATGAGCAAGGCAGACAAGAGAACTAAAAATATCGACATTTGGAACAAAGTTACAGATGATATCATTAAAGTTACATCTGAAAACATGGACCCATTTAACCCATTAAAAGTCATCATAACATCAAAAGCCCGTGGTGGCGACGACTCATTAAAACAACTAAGCGGTATGTTGGGTCGAATGGACGCGGCAACAGGTGAATTGAGCGATGTGCCGGTTAAATCGAACTTCAGACGCGGCTTAAGCTCGCTTGAATATTATAGCGCAGCGCGTGGTAGTCGTAAACAATTGATGGACACCGCGTTAAAGACAGCCGATTCAGGTTATTTGACAAGAAGATTGGTTGATATCGCGCAAGATATCACGATCACAGAAGAAGATTGCTTTGCAAATCTTCATGAAAGCGTTAAAGGCATCGACGTAACAGAAATCAAGCAAAATGGCGCAGTTGTTGAAAGCCTAGAAAATAGAATTGTTGGTCGATTCACTAGCGAGCCTGTCATTAATCCTAAAACTAAAAAACAAATTTGTGGAGCCGATGAGTTTATAACAGACGAAATGGCAAAACAAATTGTGGATGCGGGCATTGAAAAAGTTGCAATCCGCAGCGCTTTGACCTGTAAAGCAAAGAGTGGCGTTTGCGCTAAATGCTATGGTCGAGATATGTCCACAAACGACATCGTTCACGTTGGCGAAGCGGTTGGCGTTATTGCCGCTCAGTCAATCGGTGAACCAGGCACACAATTGGTGCTTCGTACCTTCCACAGCGGTGGTGCAGCAGAAGCGGACATCACATCCGGTTTGCCACGTGTTGAGGAAATCTTTGAAGCCCGCAACCCTAAAGGTGCGGCTGTTATGTGCGAAATTGGTGGAAAAGTTAGCATAAATCAAATTGACAAGCGCTTTGAAGTTGTAATCAAAGGCAGCACACAAGAAAGCTACATTTTGCCATATGGCTCAGTTATAAAAGTTAAAAATGGCGAAGTTGTAACTCCGGGAACTCCATTAACCGAAGGCCCATTGAATCCTAAAGATGTGCTTAGAATTTGTGGCGTTAAAGCAGTTCAAGAATATTTGTTAAACGAAGTTTTGGAAGTCTATAAATCTCAATCCGTTTCGATTAATGCAAAACACCTTGAAATTATCATAAAACAGATGTTAAGAAAAGTTAAAATCGAAAATGCGGGCGACACAGATTTGCTCCCTGGCGACATTGTTGATATTCGCAAGTTTGAAGAGGCAAACACGAAAGCACTTCGTGAAGGCGGTATGCCTGCAAGTGCTAAACGCGAGTTGCAAGCGATAACCAAGGCAAGTTTGACAACCGAGAGCTTCTTGTCTGCTGCATCGTTCCAAGAAAGCAGCAACGTGTTAACTGAAGCAGCATTAAAAGGCAAGGTTGACCACTTAACAGGCTTGAAAGAAAACATCATTATTGGTAAGATGATTCCAGCCGGAACAGGTGCTCCAATTTATAGAAACATTTTGCCAAAGCAAGTTAAAGATGATATCGAATCCAACAACTTCAATATCAAATTTAACGATTTGGAAGAAGAATAAAAAGTTCCCACCTAGTGTGGGCTTTTTTATACTTTTAATTTCAAGTCTTATATTGGTAAACAATATTCATTGTCATTCTGAGCTAACTGCATCCATTGTCATTCTGAGCGAGCAACGCGAGTCGAAGAATCAACATTGAGATATTCCTCAACACAACAAGAGTTTTCATCAATGTAAGAATAAATTGTGTGCAAAAGAAATTTAAAAAATATTTAAAAATCATAAAAAAACTATTTACAAATATCAAAATTTGTGTTATTATATGGGCATAAATAGGAGGCAGATATGTCAATAATTGAAAAGCAAATAGTTTTGAACAAAGTCACTGCCGAACAGGCACAAAAGGCAAGAAAAGAGTTCCAAACGGAAGTTGCAGAACTTATAAAAAAGATGCAACAAGAAAATATGAAACACGCAAAAGGCACATCTCCTAAACAATTAGAAGCTGGCAAAAAGGAATATAGTTTAATCGTTGCTGCTGCAACCAAAGAATTTCCACGCGAAGCTGTAACAAATAAAGATTCAAGAAGAACATATTTTGTAAAGAAAGTGGCAAGGCAAAGAGCTGCCCGCGTTAGAGAGCAAGAGGCTTCTGCTGGTTTAAATGCATAATTAATTCCCGTAAGGGAATTTTTTATTGTTGAGAGATTAAATTTATTGTTAATATCTCAAGGAAAATACTTAAAGTTTTAATAATTCTTATAACAAAAACATATAAAATTTGGCAGAATTAGCACGAAAAATGCCAAATTTTCTTTTTTAGTTTATTTTTTTAAAACTATCAAATTCGTTTTACATTTATTTTTTTATATGCTAAAATATTTCTAGTGGGGTGTGTATGAAAGAATTAGTTTATCCAGCAGTGTTGATTAAAGATGATGAAAAGGGAACAAACACGGGTTGGTACACTATAACAATTCAAGATTTGGGCATTGTAACTGAAGGAGAAACAGTTGTTGATGCGTATATTCATGCGAAAGAACAACTTTGCGCTTTGGTGGATTGTGCCATAAAATTTGGCTGCGATATTGAAAGCCCATCAAATTTTGATGAAATTTATAAGAAAAACAAAAAGTATATTGTTTTGCTTGTTGATGCTTTGGCATAGCCTTTTTAAGGAGGGAGTATGACTAAGGTTAACGAACTTAACTATAGCCAGTTAGATTTTTTAATAAACAATTTTTATGAAATTGTGGAATATAAGCGCGGTCGTGGCATTTATGGTGACAGAGTTATTTTAAAACGCCCAAAACGCGCATCGGCAATAATCGGCGAGCCAGACAAACTTTATGAGTTCTATTATATGGACGCAAATGCGGTGAAAGAGTTGCCACGAACGCAACAAGAGAAAATAAAGGTGATTTTGCGCCTTGTAACCACACCAGAAGATATGAATGTCCTATGCGATTTTGTTCCAAACGGGCGAGTTATGCCATCCACTTGGGCAATTGAAACAAGAGGGGCATTGGTCGGCGCAAAAACGCTAGATTTTAAAGTTTTAAACGACATTTTGCTTGAAAGATACAAAATGTTGGACGAAAAATTCTTATCCCGCCTACAACAGCATAGGCAAACGCAATATTTTTTGGCAAGCAGCGATGAATTTAACTTTATTCCAAAGGAATACGCCCAAAAACAACTCGCTAGAATTTGAATATTTTTTTAAAAAATTAGTTAATGTTTTCTATTTCGACATAACTAGTTTTTTTTCTTTCAATAAAAAATGTTTAAATTCTTAAACTATTTTTATGTCAAAGTTTTGAAAATTTTGCCCAATTTGATTGACATTTTCTTCAAAATCTATTACAATAATCAAGACTTTATATTATTAGGAGACTATAATGAAAACTATAAAGAAAAATATTAAACTATTTTTATGCTTTATCGCATTCGCAGTGCTGAGCATTATTTTTGCTTTTAGCCCTGTAATGACAACCTTGTCTGTGGATGCAGATGCAAGCTCATATGCGCTTATGTTGTCTAGCGTGCATATGCCTCGCACAGTTGTCGACGCATCTAAGGACAAATTTATTGTTCCATTCCTTACCGTTGGTTCTACCCACAAAGTGCTAGGCACTCTTGATACCTACACAATTCGAGTTAGCGACACAGCGGGCTATGATCACGATGTAAAAGTTACATTGTCTGACGGAACAGTTCAAAATGTTGAAGGTGATGTTGCTAAATATACCGGCGGAGATACTGTTGATAGAAGCAAATTCTTCACATATTTCGAAGCTGAGCAAAAGGGCGGAACATCAGGAACTGAAATCCTTAATGCAAAAGGCACTCTTGTTGTTAATGGCCTAAACAATGGTAATTATGACATTTTGTATATCGCAAAATCTGGCGACAAAACATATTATTCAAACAGACACACTGTCACTGTTAAAAGCGTTGACTACAAATTGGATTTCATAAAGAGAACGGGTGATGGAGTGACAATTCCTGAGGGTCAAGAAGGCCAAAAATGGATGCTCCAAAACACCGCTTTGGTAGGTGGCTCCCCAATCGATTTGCCTGTTGCTAGTGTTATCC
>CANQHS010000061.1 GCA_947623795.1 uncultured Clostridia bacterium
GTGCTTTTGAACAGCATTGAACTTAAAAAAGATGGCAAAGAGCAAACAGACAATGACGTTATTCAAATTTTGCAAAAAACCATCAAGGAATTAACTGAGGAAAGGGAAAATTACATTAAAGTTAAAAACACAGCCGAGGCAGAGAACATTGAAAAGCAACAAGCCTTAATTTCTAAATTTTTGCCAAAGATGTTGAACGAAACAGAAATTCGAGCAATTATTGACACCCTTCCAGACAAAACAATCCCAACAATAATGCGCCATTTCAAAGAGCATTATGCTGGCAAAGTGGATATGGGCGTTGTTAACAAAATCGCACGCGGATAGATTGACGAATTTCGCTTTGTTTTATTTATTTGTGGATTTGCTTTTCACTAAAAAGTCATGCAAATTAAACTTTGTAATAAAAAATTTCACTGCAATTAGTATCTTTTAAACAAAAGTATTTTTTAAGAAAGGCAGTATGCCTTTTTTGTTTGTTTTTTTTGTTTCTATATGCTATAATAATAACGATAGGGGTTATTAGGAGAACAAATGGAAACAAAAAAACTTGTTGTGCAACTAACTGAAAATATTAAAGAGCAAAAATTAAAATTTGAAAAGGACAGTTGTGTTCCAGGAACGCACGGAGTTGAGGAAAAGTATATTTCTTTAAACAAACAAATGAAAATTTGTGCAATATACAAGTTGCTTTATGAAAATTGGGATTTAACCAAAGCGGATTTGGAAAAGATTTTAAGAAGGCGCCCAGTTTTGTTTAGTTATTATAGATATTTATTAAAAAAATACCCTAATTTCATCTATTCAATCAAGGCCGCTGGGCCAAGTTATTATATTATGAAGGAAGCACACGAAAAAATTTATAAAACAGTTTATGATATGCGATAAGGGGGAATATGGAGAAGTTCGTTGACACTTCACGCACAGTGCACGATAGAGCATTTAGAGTTTTAACGCGAAAGATAAAAAACGAAGAAATTAAAAAGGTTGTTGATGCGGGCAGCGGAGTTACGAGCGCCAGCATCTTGCTTAAATATTTTCCAAATGCATCGGTTGATGCAATAATTTATCCGGGCGACAACAGAAAGAAAAACCCGCTTGAAAATGAAATTGGGAGCGACCGCCTTAATGTTATTGAATTGGATTTAACCAAATCTTGTTTAAGAAAAAAATATGACTTCTGCTATGCGCTTTTAACGCTTGGCGAAGCTCTAAATTTTGGCAATAGTTTTGAAAATTTGTTCCATAGAATTATGGACATAAAGGCAAGATATTTTGTGCTTTATGACATTTGGGAAGACCCTTGCGTGCATTTTAGATACATCGAACAATATTTGAAGGAAAAAGGCTTTAAAATTCTAACAAAACAGAAATTTTTAAACCCGCACCCAGAACACTATCCAAAAGTGAAATACGACAAATACAAACTTGAATTTGATAGCAAACACTATATGGGATATCTAGTTAAAAATTTAAATGTCGAATAGTGTTTAGAATTCAAGTTTGCCAAATAAAACTTGAATTTGATAGCAAACACTATATGGGCTACTTGATAAAAAATTTAAATGTGGATTAAAAACTGTAATTCTGAGCGTATGTTTTATGTCATACCGACCAAGTGAGCAACGCGAACGCGTGGAGTGTATCTCGTCGTGCCACGCCTTATTGCTAAATTGCTCCACGAGTTCCGCAATTGTAAGCCTAGCGGCGGGCACTCCTCTTACTTTTAAAGAGCACTGCGTTAACTCTTTAAAAGTTAAATGGATACACAGACTCCGCTACGCTTCGCTCGGTATGACATGGCGTTCCCTATTTAGGGGATGCTTCGGATTTAGCCCCACTTCGAACAAGTTCTTGTGGGGACCCCGATGCTCAGCATGACAAAAGGAGAAAAAATGAGCAATAAATTTTATATTACAACACCAATTTATTATCCAAGCAACAAGTTGACGCTTGGCAATTGTTACACAACTGTTGTGTGCGATAGCCTTGCGCGCTTTAACAGAATGCTTGGAAAGGACGTTTTCTATTTGACTGGCACGGACGAGCACGGACAAAAAATTGAAAAGAAAGCTGCGGCAGAAAATAAAACCGAAATGGAATATCTAAACGAGATTGTGGCGGACACAAAAGAGCTTTGGAGAACTCTGGATATTTCGTATGATAAATTCATTCGCACCACAGACGATTATCATGTTAAAGCAGTGCAACGCATTTTTAAAACGCTTTACGACAAGGGCGAGATTTATAAATCTACATACAAAGGGCTTTATTGCACACCATGTGAAAGCTTTTGGACGGAAGAGCAACTCATCAATGGCAACTGCCCAGATTGCGGCAGGCCGGTTGAGCCAATGGAGGAGGAAGCATACTTTTTCCGCCTAAGTAAATATCAAGACGCGGTCACAGATTTACTCCAAAACACCAACTTTTTGCGCCCACGCACTCGCGTTAATGAAATGATTAACAACTTCATAAAACCCGGCCTTAAAGACTTGTGCGTGAGCAGAACTAGTGTTAAATGGGGCGTGCCGGTTGGATTCGACACCAAGCACACCGTTTATGTTTGGATTGACGCACTGCCAAACTATTTGACCGCACTTGGATTCATGCAAGATAATGACCGCAACTTCAAAAAATATTGGCCAGCAGATGTGCATGTTGTGGGCAAAGAGATTGTGCGTTTCCACTCAATCATTTGGCCAGCAATTTTGATGGCTTTGGGCGTTGAACTTCCAAAACAAGTCTACGGGCATGGTTGGCTCATGTTTGGCAACGACAAACTCAGCAAATCCAAAGAAACTGGCAAAAAAGAAGTCATCGACCCACGCATTTTGGCGGACCGCTATGGGCTTGACGCTGTTAGATTGTTTTTGATTAAAGAAATTGTGTTCGGACAGGACGGGCCTTATAATCAAGAACTTTTCTTGACCGCATTCAACACCAACCTTGCAAACGAATATGGCAACCTTGTTTCACGCACTTGTGGCATGGCACAAAAATATTTGGACGGAATTTTGCATACAGCAAAAAATTTAACCGAAACTGACACTAACTTTAAACAAGAAATTTTGGCAAAACGCGGTGAAGTTATATCTCAAATGGAAGATATCAATCCAAGCGGGGCAATGAACACCATTTTTGAAATGTTCTCAAAATGCAACAAATATATTGACGACACCGCTCCATGGGTGGTGTTCAAAGAGGGCAATTTGGAACGCATAAACACAATTTTGACGACCCTAAGCGAAGCGATACTCATCACAAACACATTGCTTTTGCCATTCTTAACCGACAAACCAAAAACAATTTACGCAAATTGGAATTTAAAAACTCCAACCCTAATTAGCGAATATGCAAACTTTGGCTTTATTAAGGACAACACGCAAGTTACAAAAGGCGCAAACCTATACGCCCGCCTAGACGTCGCCAAAGAACTCGCCGAACTCGACGCCCTCGCTAACGCATAACAAAAAACTGCCAAGTGGCAGTTTTTTAATTTTCTAAACCTAAAAGATAATCTGTGGAAACTTTGAAAAACAGAGCGAGTTTGACAACATAACTTGCTTTTGGCTCATTGATTCCCTTTTCCCAAAAATCAATGGCTTTTTGGCTTACACCAATTTCTTTTGCAAGTCTTTGTTGAGATATTTTCGCTTCAGTTCTTAATTCAAATAATTTTGTTGATAAACTATTCATAATCAACATTTTCATCTTTTAATAGTGGGCAATCCAAAAATTCTAGAATTGACATATTAAAAGCGTTTGCAATTTTATAAACAAGCGAAAGTGTAGGACTTTTAGTGTGTTCCCTATAAAAATTTTTTAAAGTTGAAAGCGGAACACATGAAATTTTAGATAGACGATATAAAGACCAATTGTTTTTAAATAACAATTCATCAATTCGTTTTGAAAACGCTTTTCCCGTTGTTAATAAATCTTTCATAAAAATAATTTTACAAATCGCTTATACATATTTTGGTGTTCAATTGAAACCATTATTCAATTGAGTTGCATTTTTCTTGTAAACGTGATAAGATTATAGTGTTTAATTGAGTAGCATATGATTAGTTGTTGTTTTATCGGGCATAGAAACGCAGAGTTGGTGGCGGAAGAGGTTGTTAAATTAAAAAGTGTGATAATTAATCTTATAAATAGAGGGGTTAAAACTTTTTTGTTTGGCAGCAAAAGCAAATTTGATGATTTGTGCTATGAAATTGTTTTTGATTTGCAACAAAAATTTAGCGATATAAAATTGATTGGCTATCCATGTGGGAGCGAACATTTTTGTTTGAAAAGTGAAAAAGAAACGGAACAGATTGTGTCTAGACTTCTAAAAAGAAATATTAAATTTAAATTTTATGATGCGATTGTTGAAAATAATTATATAGGAAAAGGCTCTTATATTTTAAGAAACAAAAAAATGATTGACGATTGTGATGTTTGCATTTTCTATTATGATGTTGATTATAAATTTGCCACAAGAAGTGGAACAAAAGTTTGCTTTGACTATGCTAAACATAAAAAGAAAGAGATTTTCAATATTAAATTATAGTAAATTAATGATAAATATAAATTATTATGATTTTATAGAATAAATACTAAATTTATTCCAAAAATTTACAAAATATTAAGGCGATTTTGATTGCCTTATTTTTTGTTTTTTGCTAAAATTATATTATATATTTTA
>CANQHS010000062.1 GCA_947623795.1 uncultured Clostridia bacterium
TTCCTATCCAGCATGATGCAACCTATTATGGCGTTTGTGGGCAATTTGTCGTTCGTGCTTATCTTTGCTGTTGGCGTTTCAATTGCATTAAATGGCGGGCATGGAGTCACGCTTGGCACACTTTCTGCTTTTATTATCTACGCACAATTATTCACCCAGCCGCTCACCACACTCGCTCAAAGCATGACCTCGATTCAACAAGCGAGTGCGGCAGGAAAACGCGTGTTTGAAATGCTGGATGCGGACGAATTGAGCGATGAATCGAACAAGACGAAAAAACTTTTAGACATCAAGGGCAAAGTTGAATTTAGAAACGTTAAATTTGGCTACGACAAAGATGTTGTCATCATAAAAAACTTTTCAGCAAAAATAAAGCCCGGGCAGAAAGTTGCAATCGTTGGCCCAACGGGTGCGGGCAAGACCACAATCGTGAATCTGCTCATGCGATTTTATGAAACGGATGAGGGCGACATTTTGATTGACGACACTTCAATTAAAGATTTAACTCGCGAAAATGTGCATGATTTGTTTGACATGATTTTGCAGGACACTTGGCTTTTCTCGGGCACAGTGCGCGAAAATTTAGTTTATAACAAACAAAATGTTCCCGACCATGTTTTGGACGAAGTTTGCAAGGCGGTTGGACTCACGCATTTCATTTCCACCTTGCCAAATGGCTACGACACAGTTTTAAACGATGTGAGTTCGCTTAGCGTTGGGCAAAAACAGCAGCTCACAATCGCCCGCGCCATGATAAAAAACAGCCCACTTCTCATTCTTGACGAAGCCACAAGCAATGTGGACACCCGCACCGAGCAAGTGATTCAAAAAGCGATGGACGAATTAACTTTGGGCCGCACTTCGTTTATTATCGCCCATCGCTTAAGCACAATTAAAAATGCCGACATAATTTTTGTGCTTAAAGATGGCGACATTGTGGAAAGCGGAAATCATGAGACACTCTTAAAAAAGAACGGATTTTACGCCGAACTCTACAACAGCCAATTTGCAGATTAGCTAGATTAAAAATCTCTAACAAGAGATTTTTTTAATTTAAATTTTGGTTTTGTCGAATTTTTAGTTGAAAATAATTTCTTTTTTCTATATAATTATTATCACATTTGGCTTTAAAAGGATTTTATGAAAGAAAAAATTAAATGTATTATAGACACCGACCCCGGCGTTGACGATAGTGCGGCAATAACGCTTTCTCTTTATGACGATGTGATGGACATTAAACTCATAACTACAGTGAACGGCAATGTTAGCCTAGAAAAAGTGACGAGAAACATTTTGCACATTTTGGAAAAATTCAATCGGACGGACATCCCAGTCTATAAGGGAGCAACAAAGGCCATGAAACGCGTTAGCCCGGACGCAAGTTTTATTCACCAGCATGAGGGCTTGGGCAATTATATTCCGCCCGAGACCGTCAACACCGCACCAAAAGGCGACGATGCAGTTGAAGCGATGTATGACGTTATAAGGCAAAACAAAAATGAAATATGCGTTATTCTTCTTGGCCCGCACACGAACATGGGCACGCTAATCGAACGCCACCCAGATGTTAAATATATGATAAAACACATCTATTGCGAAGGCTGCGCGCCATATGGCGACAAAACGCAAGGCAAATGGACGAACTATATTTCGTTTAATGTTTCGAGCGACCCAGAGGCGTTCAAACTCGTTATGGAAAGCGGAATTCCGGTTACCATTATTCCGTCACGAATGGGGCGTGAACTTGCCAATTTCACAGAAGAAGAAGTGGAAAAGATTGGGAAAATCAACGACACTGGCCGCTTCATTTATGATATGTACACAGGCTATTGGGAACATGGCTATGAAGATAGGCGAATTGCCACAAACGACACTTGCGCAGTGCTCGCATTGAGAAATCCAAAACTCTTCAAAACGAAAAAAGCGTTTTTTATGGTGGACACGGACGAAATGCCTGGGAAAACCATGGTTGAATTCAACAAAATGGGCAATGTCAACTATGCTTACAAAGTAAATCGCAGGAAACTCCACAAGTTCTATTTTGAGGCAGTCAAAAAACTCGACCGATTTAAATTTTAGGGCAGATGCCCTTTTTTGTTTGACATAAAGAATCGAATTTTGTAATATATTGATATAGTTAAGTTATAATAACTAGAAGGAGTAATTATGTACATGATTTGGATTTGGCTTGCTGTGCTTGCTCTTGGGTTGTTGGTTGAACTGATCGATGCCGGCACGCTTGTTAGCGTTTGGTTCTCGGTTGGCGCAGTAATTCCGCTTTTTATGAGCATTTGGCGGACAAACAATCCTTGGTATATCACCGCGCAAGTTATAGTTTTTGGCTTAGTCGTGCTATTGTCCTTAATTTTCCTAAGAAAGATATGCCTTAAACTTCTTTATAAGAACAGCAAGGAAACGACAAACATAGATAGCCTAGTGGACAAACGAGTTAAGATTGTGAAACTAAGCGCGGACAAAACGCATGGCACAATTAAATTAAATGGCGTTGAATATACCGCAATTTTTGAAGATGATGACAAAACTTTTGAGCTTAATGAGGAAGTTTTCATCAAAAAATTTGAAGGCAACAAAATTATAGTTTATAGAAAGGAGAAAAATTAGTATGGTAGGATTAATTATTGCAATTGTTTTGGTTGTTGTGGCTGTTATCGTGTTTGCTTCCAGCATCCGCGTTGTTAGGCAGGCAACAACTGTCATCGTTGAGCGTTTGGGCAAATTTAGCCGCATTTTGGATACGGGCGTGCACTTCATTTTGCCGCTCTTTGACCGCACTTTGCCCGCAATTTCAATGAAAGAGCGCGTGGCAGATTTTAAACCTCAAGCTGTCATCACAAAAGATAACGTTACAATGCATATCGACACTGTCGTTTATTTCCAAGTTACCGATGCAAAACTTTTCACATATGGCGTTGAGCGCCCAATCAACGCGATTGAAAACTTAACGGCCACCACATTGCGTAACATTGTGGGCGAGTTGGAGTTGGATGAAACTTTAACGAGCCGCGACACAGTCAACACCAAAATGCGCACCATTTTGGACGAAGCAACCGACCCATGGGGAATTAAAATCAACCGCGTGGAACTAAAAGACATCATTCCGCCAAAAGATATTCAAGAAGCAATGGAAAAACAGATGCGTGCAGAACGCGAAAGGCGTGAAAGCATCTTGCGAGCTGAAGGCGAAAAGAAATCCAAAATCCTTATTGCCGAAGGCGAAAAGGAAAGCATTGTGCTTCAAGCTGAAGCAGAAAAAGAACGCACAATTTTGGCGGCTGAGGCAGAAAAAGCAAGGCTTATTGCCGAGGCGGAAGGTAACGCAAAAGCAATTGAGTTGGTCAACAAGGCCGCTCCAAATGCCGCGTATGTAACCTTGCAAGGCTATGAGGCTTTGAAAACGCTTGCCGATGGCCAAGCAACAAAAATTATCGTTCCAAGCGAAATTCAAAATGTTGCGGGCTTGCTTGCTAGCGTGAAAGAGACAATAACCGACCCAGAAAAGAAATCTAAAAAATAAAATGGTGGCGTAATGCCACTTTTTTTGTGCCATTAAGCTAAAAAAATCATCCTTGCGATTTTAAAGAAAATCGCCAAAAGGGTATTGACAACTTCCCGTTTTGGTGCTAAAATGCCCGTTGGAAGGAGTTTTTTATGAACATTATTAAAAGATTATTTTGGAATTTAAAGTGTGAAAAAATTGAAAATGACATCAAAAATTTAGATAGTAAGGCAGAAGAAATCTCAAAAGAATTTTTCAACATTTTGGGAGAAGATTTTGTTTGTTTTTATTATGGCTTGCGTTCAAAGGTTGTTGAGGTTAGCAAAAATTATAATTTGCAAACAAAAGCTAAATTAAAGCAAATGCTCGACGATTATGCTTCGAGCATAATAGCTTTTATTAACGACAAAAAGGTTATCGATTTTAAAAATAAAGGTTTGCAACTTCTTGAAAATGAAACAAATTTAGTCGACATAAAAAATTTAAAGTTCGACATAAACAGACGCAAGCGCGCCATAATTGCCAACCAGACGAAATTCAACAAATTTGTGGAAATTTTCAATAAAATTAACGCGTTCTGCGGCATGAGCGAAAGCCTTGACGAAATTTCGAGCGTGATAAACGAAGCGTGCTATTAAAATTTTCAAAACTCGCACTTTTTAAACAATAATAATTTGAGAGAACACCAAATTCGTTTGGTGTTTTTTCCCATGTTTGTTATAATTGTTGTGTAAAAATTTTTGGCGCAAAATTTAGGTCGATTTTGTGCTTAAATAAAAGGAAAAATATGAATTTACCTAACAAATTAACTATAATGAGGATGATTTTGATTCCGTTTATGATTTTCTTCTATCTTGCTGCTTTCATTCCTTATGGAATCGGAAAGCTTGTGGCGCTCGGAATTTTCATTATTGCCGCGCTAACCGATTTGATTGACGGTAAAATTGCAAGAAAGAGGAATATTGTTACCAACTTTGGGAAATTCCTTGACCCAATTGCGGATAAATTGCTCACCACTTCGCTCCTTTTATTGTTGGTGGCGGACGGGACAATCTTTAACCCTTATGGAGTCATTGTTGCAATAATAATCATTTCGCGTGAATTTATGGTGAGCGCGCTAAGG
>CANQHS010000063.1 GCA_947623795.1 uncultured Clostridia bacterium
CAGAATGTCAGTGAAAAAGTGACTGCCGGCGTTGGGCGGCTTCAAACCAAGAAAAATTTGGCGGATGCGTTTAAAATTCTAAGCCAAAGTAAAATAAAAAATATAAGTGCGGATATAATTTTGGGCTTGCCCAATGAAAGGCTTGCTTCAGTAAAACAAACCCTAAAATTCCTATTAAAACATAATGTTACGCACATTTCGGCATACACTTTGCAACTGGAGGAAGGCACTCAGCTTCATCAAGCTGTAAAGTTAGGCAAAACCGCAATTTTAACAGACGAGGAAGTGGTTAAGCAATACAACGCAGTTAACGAATTATTAACCAAATTTGGTTTTGTTAGATATGAAATTTCCAATTATGCTCAGCCAGGTTTTGAGTGCAAACACAATCAAAAATATTGGCACAATGTTGAATATTTAGGTTTGGGACTTGCAGCACATAGTTATATCAACGGCACAAGGCACTGGAACACAAAAATTTTGAAAGAATACATCAATTCAATAAGCAAAGGCGTTCTTCCTCAAGGGCAAGAAGTGCTAACAAAATCTCAAAAAATGACCGAGCGAATAATGTTAAGTTTGCGCACAAAAGAGGGCTTGGATTTAAAAACCTTTCAAAAAGAATTTAATGAAAATTTGCAAGAAACTCGCAAAATGCAAATAAAAAAACTTCAACAATTAGGTATGATAGAAATAAAAAACAATAAATTACATATTCAAGACAAGTATTTCCCTCTAGCGAACGCAATAATATTGGAATTGGTGTAAAATTTTAGATTTTTTATAAAAAGCTATTGACAAATTTTTAAAAAGGTTTTATTATGGAACCACGTAATTTTAAAGGAGAAAAGAAGAAATGAACAATTACGATAAAAATATTGCAAACGGAATAAAGGATAGATGGTATTTGCAAGACCCAAATGCAGATTTATCATTAGATGTGAATGAATATGAAAATCTAAGAGATTTTTGCAAAGATATAGTTATGCGTTACAACGCTCCAATAATTATACTTCCAAGCAAATTTAGCAAAAATTTGGAATTTATTAGGGAAATATTAAACAAATTGCCTTATAAAATTAACGAATTGTATGAGACCCAATTTTTTACATATCAAAAATTTATAAAATCGCTAAGCAATCCTCAAGTTTTTTTGTCAAGATGCAGCAAATTTAAGCATTTTAGATTAAATCCAAACATCAGATTTGATTTGCAAACCCTAATCAGCCAAAGCAACACGTCATTGCCAGTCAACAATTAGTCGTCTAATAAGACAACAAATTTTTCCAGCAACACTAATCCTTAACTAAAAAACCAACACACAAAACAAAACTTTAAGTGTTTAGAATGAAATCTTGTCCTTGACAAGGTTTTTTATATTATGAAGACTATATGACTATAATATAAAAATTTATTAAATAAATATAAATTAATATTTAGATATAATCGTTACGAAATCGTCTTTTACAAAAAATTTAAAAAAATTTTAAAAATTTTGACATTTTTGCTTGACAAATGTTAGCAGCGTGCATAAAATAGAGTTAGCAATCATAAGATAAGAGTGCTAAACGATTGTCCTGAAATGGGTGATTGTTCAAGGGCCCCAAAAACATATTTGTTTGTTTTCAGTGAAATCGGAGTCCTCATGAGAACTTGCTTTGTAATGGGGCAGAGAAGTAGCGAGCCTAGGCTTATGTTTGTGTAGCAACGAGAACAAACTAACAAAGGTAAGTGTTGCGACAAAAGGAGAGATGTGATTAACGATAAGAATAAGCGCAAGCACGATATTGTGCTAACAGCGGTTGATGATTATATTAAAACTGCCCAGCCAATAACAAGTGGTTCTCTTAATGTTCATTTCAAGGACATAAGTTCGGCAACGCTTAGAAATGAACTTAACGCACTTGAGAGCATGGGCTATTTTAAGCAGTTGCACACTTCTGGAGGCAGAGTTCCAACTCCGCTTGCGTACAAAGAATATGTTGCAAACATATTGAATAACAACAAGTTGAACTATCGGAACATAAAAGATGTTGTATCAAGTTATGAAAATCGCTCTGTAAGTTTAATTAGCACGCTAACAAGCCTTGCAAAACGCCTTAGCCGTGCCACCAACTGCCCAGCGGTGTTGGTCCAACATGGGCTTCAAAACTTGACGATTGAAAATATTCAGATTATTCCATTAATCAACAAAGATGCTCTTTTGCTTGTTGAAACCAATGCGGGAATAATTGACGACAATATGAGCCTAGACCCAAATATCGATAGGGTAAGTTGTGCGGAAGCGAGCAAGTTTCTAACAAGCCAATTCAAGGGCAAAACAATTGAATTTCTAGTGGACAACATCTCAACAATATGTTTAAAAACAGGCTCGCAGATTGCGGAATTTAAAGAGCTAATTGATAGCGTTGCCAATGTGCTTGTGGCAGTTATCAAAACAAAATGTGACATTTCAAACGAAAATCCAACAAAACTTTTAGATGGCAAAACAGAAAGCGAAATTGATGATGCAAAAAGCGTGTTTGAATTCTTGCAAGATGCGGACAAAATTATTGACACTGTCAATGAAAACACAGACGAAGTCAATTATTTGGTGGGCGAGAAGGGCAGCAATTTGAAAGGCGGCATGATGCTTAGCGCACCAATCGTCATAAATGGCGTGCCTATAGCAAGCCTTGCGCTTGTTGGCCCAAAGAGAATTGACTATGCCAATATCGCCGCAGCGCTAAAATTCATTGTTGGACAGATTGACTTAAAAGGAGGCGAAAAATGAAACAAAAACAAGACGAACAAAACGAAAATGACGAATTAAACGAAAAAGAAGAATTCTCGCAAGAGAATGAAATTGATGAAGCTGAAAACAATCAAAATGTGGAAGAACGTCCAATTCCACCGCCAGAGGAAGAGATTGAAACACCGAATTATCTAAACGACCTTTTGCGAGTGCAAGCGGAGTTTGATAACTATAGAAAGCGTATGCAAACCGCACTTGGCGATGCGCGTCAAGATGGCTTTATGGACGCGATAACACAGTTTCTGCCAGCCCTAGATAGCTTTAAAATGGCAACCGACATGATAACGGACAAAAACACGCTTATGGGCATAAAGTTTATTGAAAAGGGTATTTTGGACACCTTGTCTAAGATGGGTGTTGAAGTCATTGACGCATCGGGCAAGTTTGACCCAAATCTTCATCAAGCGATAGATACAGATAGCACCGCAGAAGTCGAAAGCGGATATATAGTTAAAGAAGCCTACAAAGGTTTCACTTATAAAGGCAAAGTTATAAGATATTCGCAAGTTATTGTTAAGAAATAAAAAGGAGTTAAAAAATAATATGAGTAAAATAATAGGTATTGATTTAGGCACAACAAACAGTTGTGTCGCAGTTATGGAAGGCGGACAGCCAACCGTAATCCCCAACAGCGAGGGTAGCAGAACAACCCCTAGTGTTGTTGGGTTTAAAGATAATGATAGGTTAGTTGGTCAAGTGGCAAAGCGTCAAGCAGTTGCCAATCCAGACAACACCGTCATCTCAATCAAACGTGAAATGGGAACAGACTATAAGGTTAGCATTGGCGGCAAGCAATATAGCCCAGAAGAAATTAGTGCAATGATTCTTTCAAAATTAAAGCAAGACGCAGAAGCATATCTTGGTGGGCCGGTAACTCAAGCAGTTATCACTGTCCCAGCATATTTTAATGACAGCCAACGTCAAGCAACCAAAAATGCAGGCAAAATTGCAGGACTAGAAGTTTTGCGTATCATAAACGAGCCAACCGCAGCAGCCCTTGCCTATGGCCTTGACAAGAGCGACAGAAAAAATCAAAAGATTTTAATATACGATTTGGGTGGCGGAACTTTCGATGTTTCAATCCTAGAAATTGGCGATGGCGTGTTTGAAGTGCTTTCCACAAACGGAAACACACGCCTTGGCGGTGATGACTTTGATAACCGCATCATGGACTTGTTAATCAGCGAATTTAAAAAGGAAAATGGCATTGATTTGTCTAACGATAAACTAGCAAAACAACGCTTGAAAGAGGCAGCAGAAAAAGCAAAAATTGAACTTTCAACTCTTACTCAAACCACAATCAGCTTGCCATTTATAACAGCAGACGCAACCGGCCCTAAACACCTTGAATATACTTTAACCAGAGCCAAATTTGAAAGCATGATAAGCGACCTTGTGGATAGCACACTTGTTTGCGTTCGCAATGCACTTAAAGATGCAGGCTTAAGCAAAAATGACATCCAAAATGTTGTGCTTGTTGGTGGCTCAACCCGTGTTCCATGCGTTGTTGACGCCCTTGCAAAAGAAATCCCTGTAACTCCATTTAAGGGCATCAACCCTGATGAATGCGTTGCTGTTGGTGCAGCAATTCAAGCGGGTGTTTTAGGCGGCGATGTTAAGGACGTTTTGTTGCTTGATGTAACACCACTTTCTTTGGGCATTGAAACTTTAGGCGGAGTTTGCACAAAACTTATTCCAAGAAACACCACAATCCCTACAAAAAAGAGCCAGATA
>CANQHS010000064.1 GCA_947623795.1 uncultured Clostridia bacterium
AACGCGGATGGCTCAATCAATTTCGACAATATTGGAACAAGCCTAGTGTTTGAAATAACAGTGCGCTTTAGGCTTTATAACGCTGATGCGCAAGACTATGAGAAATTTATCAATTGCTATTATAGCTATTCAAACGGGCTTATTGCCAACTATTTTGAAACGACCTATATGGTTACAATCGACCGCATTGCGCCAACCGGCAACACGACAAATTTGGAAGAAAACGACCCACTTGTTGAATATTTTAACGAAGAAAACGGAAACAGCATGTTCAGCGCGGGCGTGTACGATGGCGAAAATGTTTACTTCACAAACCAATACACGAGCTACTATGCGTCCAACAAAGATGCAAGCAAAATTTATGCCTTTAAAGTTTCTCGAGATACCGAGTTTGACCTAACCGATGTTGCACACATCTACTATAGGAAATTTAATGTTGAAACGGGCTTAAATTTGCCTATTGTGACCTATGGCGAATATGAACACACCCTTCCAAGAAATGGGCTAACCTATGGAGCAATCCTTAACAGCTTTAATAGTGGCGACCTAGTTGAAATTTTGGAAGTGGACAGGGCGGGCAACACAACGCAATATGTCGTTTTGTGCGATTTTGAGCCAAATGACAACATGACCCTCACATTTGACATCACAAACGAAAGATTTGAGGCAGATACGCTCACAATTGATCTATCCAGCGATGCCACATTTGAGCAGACAATTTTCGACATTTCGCTTCCAGCGGGCGCAAATGCAATAACGGGCAATTTTGCCGACAAATTCTATCATATTGAATTAAGAAATAGAATGACCGACACCAGTTGGGAGATTAACACCAACCTTAAAACCGACTTTTCTAATGCGGGACTAGCGAAAGAGATTGTCGACGCAATAAAAGAGTTCAAAGAGGGCAACTATGTGCTCGAATTTATGAGCAGAACGCACACTGTTACAATCAACTTGAACTACTATAACGAAAGTTATTATAATAGCGAAGCAACAAAATTGAGCCCAAGAGATATGGTAAATGTTGAAAAGACTCAAATTGACCTATCTAGGGCAATAATTGAAATCGACAGCGGAATTTATAACTATGCAAAGGAAATTGAAATTAAATTAAACAACGAGCCATTTGCAAGCTACATTTGCCGCGTTGTTGATGGCGAATTTGTGTTTGGCTATTATGAAGAAGGCGAATTTATTCGCGTGGACAATATAATCCCAATTGTCGAAAGAGGAACTTATCAAATTAAACTCACCGACTCGATTGGCGGGCGAGTTAGCTTCTTTGAATTTAGCACGGAAGGCGACCTTGATAAAATTGAGTTTGAGGACGGGATTGCCCCAGCCGACCATTTGGACGGCGGAATTTATTATTCGTTCGATAAAGCAACTATATCAATCGACTCAAACTACTATCGCGCAGAAATAAGATACACAATTCAAAATAGAACTAACTCAATATTTACGACATTTTCTCATTCCGAATCCGACACGATTGGCTACGCGCCAGATGGAACAACACAAGTTATAAGAATAAGCCGCGAAAATGGCATGTTTATAATCGAAATTCTGCCATATCTAAATGAAACTAGCGGCACGGGCGACATATTGGACGTTCAAATTCGAATCTACAAGCCGGACGACGAAAGCTATAATAATTATGACTATCACGTTGTTGTTGACACCCGCTCGGCGATTGTGCGACTCCGCGATGTTCAAGGCGAAGAGCGAGAATATGCATTCAGCCCTAATGCAGAAATTATGGATTCACCTCTTCCAACAAGAAGCTACACGGGAACGACAAATTTGAGTTGGGAAGAAAGCGATGACGAGCATTTTGTTTACACCTACACGCTTTATGAGGAAGTTGACGAGGGCAATGTTGTTACATTAAATCTAAATTCCGTCCACAATCACATCATCAACACGAGCTCAAGTAGCAAGGGGATTTATCGCTTTGTTGTTGAAGTGTTTGCAAACAAAATTGCCGACATCAACAACATATCCGATATTGAGCGCGCGATGTACTATCGCGGCAACAAAGTTTATACATTTGTTATCACAGCAAAACTAAATCAACTCTATTATGTTCGAAACGAAAACTTTGAGGCAGTGAACTACAATTCAAGTTTCAAGTTTAGCGAAATTGTGGGCGATGCAACCCTCAACATAAACGAAGACACGATGAAAAATGTGTTGGACATCGTGGCAGAATATGACGAAATAAAGGACAACAGCTATCCACTTTTCATTTCAAATCAAGCGCTTGCAGTCGAAGTTGAGCCTGAGATGAACGCGAACTTAAAATATTATATCATAGAGGCAATTTCGGGCTATCAGCTCACTTTCTATCGAATCTCAACCGGCTCTTATAGTTATTACATTGCAACGCTAAAAGTGGAGAGTTCGAATAATATCATTAGGGATATTCGCGTTCAAGGCGGCGAGGATAACATGATAAATCGCCTTCTCGACACCAACGCATCGCTAGACTACACCTTTGCCGCAAACGCGTTCGACAGCTTCACAATGAGCGTGGACCGAATTGCAAATCTCAACAATGTGCTTGAAGCAAAGAACACTCTAATTGCGGACATCTACTACAACAACGCATATATAACGAGCGTGGAATTTGATGTGAGCGGCAATCAATCCAAATTAAGCTACAAATTCTTGGGCAACGGAAAATATAGTTTCGTGTTTAGGGATTTGGCGGGCAATGTGCATGAGTTTAATGCGGACACATCCAGCATAAACATCACAATTTTGCGCGAAGTTGTTGTGGACGTGAACGGGCAAGCGCCAATTGACTATGCTTACTATAACGAGCCTGTTACGCTCTCAATTCGCACTCCGGGAATCTATCTTCCTTCTTCGCCTGAATTCCCAGTTCCAATTGTGGTGAGCGCGACACTAAACGGAGCAAGCTATACTCCACAAATTGCATCGTCAACCTACACTTTCACCGATTTTGGAACATACAAAGTTAGAATAAGCGCTAGATTCCTTGACGCGGCATCGGGCAAGACATATGCGCTCACAAAAACGGTCGTTTTCACAATTTTGAATGTGAACGAGGCAAGGCAAACTTTCGATTTGAACGCGTTGAATAGCTATAATCTAGTTAAAGTCCTCAACAATTTGGGCGAAGATAAGACGAGCGAATTTAAGCAAATTTTGAAAACAATTAACGGACCTATAACCTACGACAAATTGCTTGAAAACAGCGCCGAGCTAAATTTAAGTGCGGGCAAGCAGACCTTCACTTTGACATATGTTGTGGAAAACGGATTCTATCCGCCACGCGAGCTGACATTTGCATTCACTATGAATAACGAAATTCCGTCAATAAGTTGCTCGCTCGAGCCGGGCAAATCCAGCACAAAAGGATTTAGCGTATCATACAATCCGCGCATCATCTACGAGCAGATTGGCGAGGCAGCAATCTATGTTAACGACAACTTGGTTGTTGAAATAGGCGAGAGCGCAACGGACGCAATCCAAAGCTTTTATATCGACCAAAAAGCGTATGGCGCGGGCGACTATTATGTGACGCTAAGGTCGAGCTCGGGCGTGATTTTGAATAGCTTTAAGGTTACGCTAAAAGAGCCGCTAAATGTTTGGGCAATTGTCATTATTGTGGTTGTTGTTGCAATCGTGGTGACCGTTGTGACCGTCATTATCGTTTTGAGAACAAGGATGAGAATTAGATGATGAAAAATTTTAGAATAGATAAACTCTATGTGGACGACACATTAGTTAACTTCCAGTCCAATATGCCAATAACCGAAATTATGAGGCTTTTTGAAGTGACCGCTTTTCGCCACTCAAATGATATTGGGCTGGACCACGCGTCCATGCTTAAAAACAGCAATGTGTTTTGGGTGGTTACAAAAATTAAGGTTAAAGTTTTAGATAACATCCACGCTGGCGAAAAGCTTTCAATCAAAACTTGGATTCCCGCTCCTAGCCTTATTCGAGCTGACAGGTTTGGGCAGATAAAATGCCAAAATAAAATTAAGGCAAAAGTTTTGAGCGAGTGGTGCTGCCTGGACTATGACACGCACAAAATTAGAAAGATGTCCACAATTAAATATCCGGACATCGAACTTATAGACACACACGAGTGCAATCTTAAATTCGACAATGCTAAGGCTGAGATGACCGCCAAAAATTATGTTTACACAAAAACTATAATGTCGAGCGACATCGACCTTAATATGCACACCAACAATTTGAAATATAACACAATTGCAATGGACGCTTTTAGCGTTGATGAGCTTAAAAATTTCGACATTAAAGAATATGAAATTCACTTCATATGCGAAAGCCACGAAGGCGACAAACTTGATGTTTATAAACAAAAAAAGGGCAACACCTATTTCATCGAAGGCCGCAACGGGGACACTCCCGTTTTTAGAGTGATTCTAAAAATTCGCCCGCTAACTCGCTAATAGAGGATAAAAAAACACTTTGCAATTGCAAAGTGTTTTTTTAGACCCGTTCGACTTC
>CANQHS010000065.1 GCA_947623795.1 uncultured Clostridia bacterium
ATCCACAATTTGAAATCTAAAGCCGCACCACTCCGCGTTGGCAAAAATCCTATCCCTAGTAACTCCCGGGATATCCTCAACTATGCTTATTTTGCTGCCGGCAACTTTATTGAAAAATGTGGATTTGCCAACATTTGGCTTGCCAACAATTGCCACCACTGGAATTTTGCTCATAGATATATATTAGCACAAATTTCTTTTATTTTCAATAGATTTAACAAAATTTACAAAATAAGCATTGACAAAATCGCTTGGTGTGCTATAATATTTCAAAATTGAGAGGAACTATGGATAAATATAATGAAATTTTAAAAGAACTTACAGCATATAAAGCTGTTTTTAAAAATGCAAAAATTGCATATAGATTGAACGAAATAAGAACGCGAGACTACAATTTGTTTATTCTTGACTTAATTCAAAAAATCGAATCACTAATGAAAGAGCACGAAGATTATTTGATTGAAAATAAAAGTTTGTTGCAAAAGTTAGAGAGATTTATAAATGAATTGAAATCATGTGCAGAAACAGTCGGTTTTGGAATATAAATCGTAATGAATGAAAATCTATTTTCTGCATTTGTTGCAAGTTAGGCACTTCGGGTGCTTAACTTTTTTTATTATGTAAATTATTGCAAGCAAAATTATTGTTGCAACAATTATTGTTATGATTGGATATACAATGCCCTTTGTTATGCCCTGATAGAAAATGAAACTCATTAGATATGCGGTCGTAAGTTGAGAAATGATTGCAAACCACATATAGAATGTGCCAACTTCTTTTTTCAAAACTGCCAAATTGGAAATGCACGGGCAATATAAAAGTGTGAACACCAAAAACGAAACTGCACTTGCCATATTAAAATGGACAACGCTTGTTGCGGCGGTGAGGCTGGCAATTAATGCTGTGTTTGATGCCACATTGTTACTTATTGAAAGCGTGGAAACAATTAATTCTTTTGCCATTATTCCAACGATGAGAGCGGTTACAATTCCGGCAGAATTGAGTCCAATTGGTGCAAACAAAAAGGCAAGTTTGTCTGCGAAGAAATAGAGTATGCTGTCCGTCACAAATTCTGTGTATGCAAAACTAAATGTGGTGTGCGTTAGAATCCAAACTATTATGCCAACAGACAAAACAACTCCAAACACGCGAGAGATAAAATCTTTTGCGTTGATTTTGCTAACAGTATAGATATGTTTTACGTCCACTCCGCGAAGGGCTGGAAATTCCAAAAGCAAATTGCTAGATTTATTTTTTAGAATTGTTTTGTTTAAAATTAAAGCCATAATTAATGCCACCATTAGTCCCAAAAGATATAGCCCCACTACAACGAAATATGCTTTTGCTCCAAAGAAAGCAGATGCAACTATAACATAAACAGGAAGCCTTGCCATGCAACTTATGTAAGGGTTAATGAGTGCTGTTTTTATTTTTAAATTTTTGTTGTCTGCATTGCGCGATGCAGCGGTTGACATTGTGTTGCACCCTAGCCCCATTAATATTATGTAAATAGACTTTCCATTGAGGCCAAAAAAGGACAAAAAGTCGTCCATAATGAAACTTAATCGGGCAATTAATCCACTATCTTCAAGCAAAGTTAAAAACACAAACAACAAGCACACTTGCGGCAAAAATGAAAGCACTGTATTGATTGAACTAAACACTCCGCTTTTTACAAATTCAATAAGCCAAATATTGCTTGAAATTGAGTACATTAAATTTAAAAATGGGGTCATTATTAGCTTATCTAAAATGAAAATTAAAAAGTCACTAATTAGTGGACCGAGGGCAAAAAATATTATGTAGATTGAGAGAAAGAAAAACAGCAAAAATGCGGGGAACATAAATATTGGTTTTAATAGGATTTTATCCCATTTGCTTGCTCCATAGACATAATCTTTTTTTGTTGTTATTGAATCGTTTAAAACTTTATCTAAATATTGATATCTTGCACTAACTATCTCTTTATTAAATCTCTTAATGAATTCGATTTGTTCTTCGCTTAAATTATCAAAAATTCCGTTGAACGCTCTAACAATTGTTTCATCATTCAAGTTGTATTTTAGTTTTACTTTTTTTACAAAGTCTATTAAATACTCTTGCACAAAAAATGAAGATTTTTTTTGAAAATCATTAAAATTTAACTTAAATTCATAATTTTTTTGTGTTTTTTTAGCATTTTTAAAAATTTTTTTTGATTTTTTTTCAAAAAGGCAAACATGCTTTGCGTCGATTATCTCTACCTCAGAATTGAAAATTCTCAATTTATTTAAGTCGATATTCCCGCCCTTTTTAATAAAATAATCATAGTTGTTAATCAAAAGTTTAAAATCCAAATTGAGTTCCTTCATCTGCAGTGCCAAATACAAATTACGCCTTAAACTGTTTGCATCGGCGAGCACAAGTCTTGTCCCATTTGTTTTGAGAATTAGATTTTTGCTGACTTCTTCTTCAAAGGAAAAAGTGTTCATTGAATATAAGCCGGGTGTGTCAATGAATTCAATTTTTTCATCATTTAGAAAAACAATTTTTCGCTTTTCTTCAACCGTGACGCCATGAAAATTTCCAGTGTGTTCGCTGGATTTTGTAAGGCTATTAAAGAGCGTGGATTTGCCAACATTTGGGTTGCCAATAATTAAAACTTTATACATAATTTACCAATATCGATTTTGCAATTTCATCTTTAATTGTAAAGCAAGTTGAATTAAAAAACACAAGCAAAGTTTTTTTGAAACTGCTTTTGTTTTTAACAATTATTTTGCTGCCCACTATAACCCCAAGTTCCATGAGCCTTAGGCTTGTTTTTTCATCGTTTGAATCAATATCTTTAACTACGCACTCTGTGTTAAGTTTAACATCAAACAAACTCATAAAATATACTATTAAATTTGTTTAAACTTTATACATGTATATTAAAAAATAGGATTGCTCCTATTAATTTAATTTTTTATAAATGTTATTTGATAGTTGGCGGAGAGTTCCTTTTTTAGGAAGTTCACTTTTTCGCCATCCATTGTGAAAGGTGCGTTTGAGTGATTTTCAATTATTATATCATTCGCATCCATAACAATAACATTTTTGCTTTTGCGAATAGACCTTAGCCCAAAGAAAAACATTTTGAAGAAGTTAATAAATCCGCCCAACGCTTTTGTCTTTTTAATAAGCACAACTTTAACTTTTTCGTTTGCCAAATTCTCATTTTTATTAAGCCTAAATCCGCCTGCATATTCGCCATTTATTAACATACAATATATAAATTTTCCGTGTATGCGTTCATTATCTATCGTCACAGTAAGTGGAAGAGATTTGCATTTAAACACATATTTTAATGCATTTAAAAAGTATGCGAATCTGCCAAATTTTCGTTTTGAATTGTTCGTTGCGGAATATGTTGAGTTTGTTAAATATCCGGTTGCGAGTGAATAAGATATGTAGTTTGTGCCATCGAAAAGCAGATCATATTTTGTTGTGTTCAACCTTAAAAGGCAGTCGATTGCTTTATCTAAATTTTTTGGAATTTTTAGTGTGCTTGCAACATCGTTACACGTTCCAAAAGGCAAAATGCCAATAAGTGGATTATGGCCATTTTTAATAACACCATTTACAACTTGATGCAAGGTTCCATCTCCGCCGCAAGAAACAACAATGTCATATTTGCCAGCATGCTTCATCGAAAGTTCGAGCGCGCCATCCGTTTTAGGGCTGGTCATGCAATCCACAACATCATAACGCAAAAGCAAACGCTGTTTTATCTTGGGCATAAATTCGTCAATTTTGCCGCGCATAGCGTTTGGATTGTATATAATTAAAACAGATGAATAATTTTTCACTTCTTTCTTCTTAAAATCTCATATTTTTTTAATTTTGTGTTTGTGTAGATATAAACTTGCTGCTTTGGAATTTTGCACTCATCGAGTGTGTTTCCGTCTAAATCTTCAATTTTGTCAATATTTATTATAGCATTATTTTTTGTTTTGGACAACAATTCAAGCGGAGAATCTGCGCTGAATCTATTTCGCATTTCCACTTTGGTTTTCCCGTTTTTGCTATCTTCAAGGACAATTGCCACAAAATCATAGGTAGCTTCTGGCAAGCTCGTGTCCAAACTTTGTTTTGGCTCACCAAAATAGAATCCGCAAGAATAGTCGCGATGGCTGGATTTGTAAATTTCGTTGCGAATACTGTCTGGCAATTTGTATTTTTTATGAGTTTTCAAATAATCAAGTGCTTGCCTATAAGCATTTGTTATGTTTGCAACATAATATTCGGTTTTCATCCTGCCTTCAATTTTGATTGAGCTTACGCCAGCATCTTGAAGTTTATCAAGATAATCAATCATGCACATATCTTTGCTATTTAAAATGTATGTGCCATGGCTATCCTCTTCGATTGGATATTC
>CANQHS010000066.1 GCA_947623795.1 uncultured Clostridia bacterium
CCCAAAAGCGTTATTTGCGTTTAGCAAATGAGTTAAGGGCGGGGTTGTGACGAGCGTCTGCCATTTCGCCACACCGGTATATTTAGTTCTCAATAAGCCAGTTTTGCTTTAAATTGAATCTAACCTTTTAAAAGCAAATGTATATTAACACATTTTTTTTTGTTTTGCAAGAGTTTTTAAAAAGTTTTCACTTATTTTTGCTTTTAATTTGTTTTTGCGTGTTTTTATGTTATAATAACAATATGGAAAAGTTCGTGATTATTGATGGAAATAGTTTGATAAATCGGGCGTTTTATGCGTTGCCAATGCTAAGAAGTTTATCCGGCAAACCTTGCAATGCGGTGTTCGGATTTTTGAATATGATGATGAACGTTATATCAACCGAAAAGCCCAAATATCTTGTTTGTGTGTTTGATGCTGGCAAGCACACTTTTCGCCACGATATGTATGCCGACTATAAGGGCAGGCGAGATAAGATGCCGGAAGATTTGGCAGAGCAACTTCCAATGTTAAAACAAGTGCTTAAAGCCATGAACATTTTGATTTTGGAAAAGAACGAGATTGAGGCGGACGACATAATTGGCAGTTTAACACGCAAATTTGATGAAGAATTTATGCTTATTTCTGGCGACAAGGATTTGTTGCAACTCATAAAACCGCACACGACAGTTTGGCTAACGCAAAAGGGAATTTCAAATGTGCTTAAAGTTGACGAAGCTGTTTTAAAGCAAGAATTTAATTTGAAGCCTTATCAAGTTATTGAATTGAAATCGATAATGGGCGATAGTTCGGATAATATTCCCGGCGTGCCTGGCATTGGCAAAGTTGGCGCACAAAAATTGATTGACCAATATGATAATTTGGATAATGTTTATGAACATATAGATGAACTTATGAGCGGGACTGCACAAAAACTTTTTGTGCATAAAGATTTGGCATATTTATCTAAAAAACTTGCAACAATAAAACTCGATGTTGAACTCAACATTTCGCTTGATGATTGCTTGCTGCATTTGCCATTTAACGGGGAAGCATATGAACTTATGCGTGAGCTGGATTTTAAGTCCATTTTGAATAGAAAAGAACTTTTTTCGCCGCATACAACAGAAGCAAAACCAGCGACAGTTTACGAAGCACAAATTGTTGAAATTGATAGCCAAAATTTGTTTGACGAAATGTTAACAAACATCAGCACATCGTTTGGGCTATATATTGATGGCATGACTCTAAACATCGGCTATGACGATAAGGAATATGTGCTGTACACTAGTGGCGAAATTTTCAATCAAAACAAAAATCATATCAAAACGCTTATGGAAGGCGAAAAGCAAAAAATCTGCTTTGATTGCAAAGAAGTTATGCATCATCTTGACGCATTTGATATTGAATTAAACAACTATTTTGATGTTTCTGTTGCTATATATATCGCGAACGAGATGGATGCAGAAATTAGCTTTGACGATGCGTTAAAATTGAACGCAATTTCAACGAATGCGCGAGCTAATGTCCTAATAAAATTAAAAGAAAAATATATTGTTGAACTTATAAATCATTCGCAATTAAAATTGTATAGCGACATCGAACTTCCGCTTGTTAAAGTACTTTTCAATATGGAAAAAACGGGCATAAAAGTTGACGCCGAGCAGATTCAAATTTTGAGTAAAAGTTATAGAGAGGAATTGAAAGAAATAACCTCAAAAATTTATGAATTGGTGGGCGAGGAATTTAATATTAATAGCCCAAAACAATTGCAATCCATCTTGTTTGAAAAATTGGCAATTCCTTATAAAGGAAAAATTTCAACATCGATAGAAGTTCTAAACGCAATAGCGGATAAACACGAAGTTGTGAACTACATTATTCGCTATCGAAAAATTGCAAAGTTATTAAGCACCTATTTGGACGGGATGTTAAATTATGTGGGGGACGATAAAAAGATTCACACAACTTTCATGCAACGCACAACCGCAACGGGGAGACTAAGCAGCCGCGAGCCAAATCTTCAAAACTTGCCAATTCGTGATGATGAGGGCAGAAATTTGAGAAAGATGTTTTCAAGCTCGTTTGAAAATGGAACAATTATTAGTGCGGACTATAATCAAATTGAATTGAGATTGATTGCCAATTTTAGCGGTGATGAAAATATGATCCATGACTATTTGTCAGGTTTGGATATCCACACTGCCACAGCAAGCAAAATTTTTAATCTCCCAATTAATGAAATTGACCCAAATAAAAGGCGGGTTGCAAAAAGCGTTAATTTTGGAATAATTTATGGGATAAGTGCGTATGGCTTAAGTCAGAATATAGGCATGTCGCCAAAAGAAGCCGGCAAATTTATTGATAAATATTTGCAAATTTATCCAAAAGTTAAAGAGTATGGCGAAAAGTGTATTTCGGACGCACGCGCAAATGGTTATGCATCGACAATCATGGGCAGAATAAGGCATATTCCAGACATAAATTCAAACAATCACAACATACGCGGCTTTGCCGAAAGAGTTGCCAAAAACACACCGCTTCAAGGTAGTGCGAGCGACATCATTAAAATTGCAATGATAAGAGTGTTTGATAGATTAAATTCTGAAAATCTAAAAAGCAAACTTGTGCTTCAAATTCACGATGAACTTATTGTGGATTGTGTGACCGGGGAAAGCGAAAAAGTTAAAACGATTTTAAAAGAAGAAATGGAAAATGTGGTGCATCTGACTGTGCCGCTGATAGTTAATATTAGTGAAGGTATAACACTTTATGACGCAAAATAATTAAAAAAACGACGCAATTTGTTTTGCGTTTTTTTATTTTTTTTATAAAATAAAATTAAATGACAAACGAAGAACGCAAAAATTATTACATGAATCGCAATATTAAGTTGTATCCACCAATGTTAGCTCTTGTGTGGGATGTGCTTTTTGTTATGACAATAACAACAATGTATTTCACTGAGATTAAAGGGCTAACCTATTCAGAGTGTATGCTGTTTGAAACAATTTTAACTTTTTCGGCTTGTGTAATGTGTATCCCCGTTGCAAAATTGTTTGATAAAGTTACACCAATAGTTTCTCTTAGATTTGGGCTTTTAGGATATGCGGCTTTTTTGATTTTGTGCATTGTTGGAAATACAAAATTTGCTATTTTATCTTCATCTGTTTTCTTGGCGTTTGGCTATTGCGTTTTAAATGTCAAAGGCAATCCTCTTTTAACTGACAGCCTTCAAGCGGTGAATCGCACAAAAGAGTATGGCAAAATATACGGGAAAGGGTTAAGCATATTCTATTGTTTAGAGGCTGTCGGCGCAGTTGCAATTTCATATATTTATGATGTTAGTTCTAACAAGGCTTTGGCATTTTATATTTCTTTGGGTTGTGTTGCTCTTGCGATGTTGCTCTCTTTCTTCTTTAAAGATCCTTCAAAGTTCCAAATGCGAAATGTTGAAGTTGAAGCAAAAGTTCTTTCGCCTTCTGAAAGCAATCCAATAAAATCCAAAAACATAAAACAAGCAGACAGCTATTTTAAAATTTTATCTTCAATTTTTGTAATAAGTATTTTGCTATATAGTTTTATGTTTAGAGGCGTTGTGTCAATAGACACTGGTTCGTTTAAAATTTATTTGCAACAATTGACGAATAGAGGGGTGCTCCCTCTTTGGGCTTTTGGTTGCGTTTATGGATTTATGAAATTATGCGTCGCTCTATCTAATAAATATCAATTTAAATACGATTTAAAATTTGGCGTGAGAAGTTTGATAATTTTTAATGTCTTGTTGGTTGCAACACTCCTTATTAATGGCATTTTATTTATATTTGCGCCATACAGCATTGCAACTGTTGTAATAATTATAATTTCTTCGTGCATTCAATGCTCGCTAAGAACTCCAAATTTTATCTTTATCAACAATTACTTGCAAGTTTGTATGCCGCAAAAAAATTTAGAAAAACTGTACGCTATGAGTGCTGTTGTACAATATTTGGGTTATGCTGTGTTTAGTGCGATTTTCTCTGGCTTACTTGCTGCGTTCAACGATAATTATGGCTATTCAATTTTGGTATATCTTGCAATTAGTTTGCCGATAGTTATTGGTTCAACGATATTCTTGCTTAGAACATTGGTTAAAAAATATGCTCAAAAATACACAATTATTAAGCCTGAATACACTGAGGACGAATAAATTAAATTTAAAATAGTTCATTTGCTAAATCTAAGTAAATTAAATCAAAAAAGAGTGGGGAAACCACTCTTTTTTGGTAAGTTGCACATATACATTGAAACAAGTTAACTGCTGGCATAAACTATTTGCACTCCATCAAAGCAACCTCATAGCACATACCGTATCCTTCTTAATGCTGCTGCCTTCCGGCCCTGACATGATT
>CANQHS010000067.1 GCA_947623795.1 uncultured Clostridia bacterium
CTTCCCATATCTAGCCAACTTGTCCACCCAACTTGAAAGATTGGGCATCAAGGACAGCCAAAACAAATTTATTCAATCGCGCGTTCCAGCGCTTGCTCCAACTTATGTTCAAGCGGGCAGCAGCAACACAATTAACCTTGACGACCAAATCGACTACACCTACTATATTTTGTCTAGCGGCGAATTGCCAAACTTTGAAGGCACATTAAATGGCATCATCATTGGTGCGGAAACAGATTATGTTTTGACGGATAGTTTGGTGGACGAAATTGCAAAAAATTCGGCAATTTCAAATGTTCACGCCAAACTTCAATCGGCAACAGTTGCATTCACAACAAGCAGAACGCTATCTGGACTTATTGCAAACATAAACAACGGTGTAATTTCCAACTGCTCAGTTATAGGCAGCGATGTAACAGTAACCAGCAACCCATCGACCGGTGTGGGCATGATTGTCGGGCAAAATAATGGCTTAGTTGCTTATTGTTACAACAGTGTGGAAATCTTAGAAGAAAGCGTAAGCTCTTATGGCGGCATTGTAAACACCAATGCGGGCGCAATTTTGTCGAGTTTCTACACCGGATATATAAACAACTCACATGCAGCAGCCGGCATAGTTTATCAGACATCACAAAATGACATCAACAGCAGCACTTACAGTTATGTTTATGGTTGCTATTCAGCAGGCATAATTGTAAATCTGTCCGACGCAAATAGTTTCTATAATCGAAATAATAGCAGTGCTCAATTTGGTAGCAACAACTTTGTTGATGTTTTAGCAAATTTTGATGACAAGAGACTTACAAGCGATGGAATTGAAGGCGTTGAAGGCGTTAAAGATTTAACAAATAGGTTGTTGGGCGATTGGAACAGCAGCTTTAAGATTAAAAATAATAATGGAACAGAAACTTCTTATGTTGATCTAACAAACGACCTTTATGGATATAACTATTTGTATCCAAGCTATAATTTCAATAGGCGACAAGTTAACAATTTTGCTTTGTCTAATGTAACAGCTCACTTGCAATACACGGGCAATGGCTATGAAAGCAAAGTTATAAACGCAAATGAACTAAATACTTTACAAACTAACGATTTCGATTTGAAAGATGACAAAGAGATGACTGCGGATAGCGTTTATCTTGCCAATGCGTTCAAAATTCCACATCTTGGCGTTTTAAAAGCGGTGCAATATATCTCAACCACTTTCAATGGGGAAGATAGGATTTATCCAAACCTAAATTATGAATTTATCTATGATATCGACGCAACAACTAGAGGAAACGACAAACCAGGCACAGAGTGGAAGTGGACAGCAATTGGCAATGGAGAAAACAATCGCTTTAATGGATTTGTGTTCAGTAACAAAAATTTCGATTTCAATGAAACGACAAGCGATGATGAAAATCAAATTGTCACGATTGCAGGATTGAGAGGAAACGGCTTGTTCACCAACATCCACAATGCATATTTCAAAAACTTGAAATTTGGCAGTATGTTCGATTTGAAAAATAGTGGTGCGTTGGGCGTGCGTGTCCGCAATTTCGACCCAGAGCAAAATCAAGAAGGAAATGAAACAAAAGTTTATGTGGACAACATATATTTTGCTAGCGATGCAATCATAAGTGCGGCAGGCGAAGATGAAAACTATGTTTCAGCACTATTTGGCACAATCAATTCAAATGTGGCAATTTCTAATCTGAAAACTGCATCGGTTGAAAACGGCGGCGCGATTAATTGCGTGAAAATCACCGGCTCAAAAGGGAGTTATGCCGGGCTTATTGCCGGTGCGTTCTATGGCGGCAGAATAACTTTTGGCAACAAAAACGAACTTTATGTGCGTTTTGGTGGCGGAATAGCATATGCTGGCGGCCTTGTTGGCAAAACGGGCGGTTCGGACTTAGCTTCTAGCAAAGCCGAAATTATTGGCAATAACGACAACACAACCATATATCTCTACACAGAAGATGGCTGCAGCGCAAACTTGGGCGGCATTATTGGCAAAACCAGCATGACAACAGAAGTAAACAACATTAGATTTGCACTAGCATATACGGATAAACAAGGCAGCGTTAGCAGCGAGCCAACAATTTATGCTAAATCTTTTGGTGGCCTTGTTAACACCAACTCGGGAGAAAGCACATTCACCAACTGCTCGCAATATACATCGGGACTTTTAAGCTTAAGCAAAATAAAATTTAACTTCACTAACGACAGCAGCGAGAACTATTTCGGCTGGCTTGCAGCACAGAGCGAAGCAAATTTAACCGCCACCGGTGTTGGATTCATTAATAATATAACCGCAGAAGTGATCGTTGGCGAATTGGCAACATTTGAAAAGGGCGATGGCGAATTTAAGCTCAAGTTCAATAACGACACTCAAGCCTATGGCGTGCTTGTTGGAAAACAAACCGGCAATGTAAAATTCAATTTAAAAGATGGCTTTATTGGCACACTAAATGTTCAAAATGGCATAAATGTTGGCGGCTTGGTGGGATATCTCGACGCTTCCTCAAACGCATTGACCCTTGACCCAACCGGCACAGAATCGATTCAAGCGATGAACATCACAGTTTCCGGCGCTAGCAATGTTGGCGGCTTGTTCGGATATACAAACACATATGACGCGGAAATAAACAAAATCCTAACCAATATGCAAATAAAAATAAATGTCGGCAACACGACCGCCACTAATAACCCAATTTACAACGTGGGCGGCTTGTTCGGCGTTTATGCGGGGAACGCAAAATTGCTTGTTCTAAACACTAACACCGCGCCACAAATAGCACTAGGCTTTGCGGACGACAACATCGCGCTGTATAACGTGGGCGGCATAGCGGGCTATGTTCGCGGCCAATCCACAGAGGGCGATGACGAGCCAATCAACATTTTCAGCGGGCTTAAAAACACAACCTCAATACAATATGATGCTGCAAACGCAAACGGCGGATTTGCTCTAAACGAAAATATGCTCACCATGACAGTACAAAAGGGCAAAAATTATTCTCCAATCCGTGCGGTCAATGTTGGCGGAATTTTCGGTTTTGCAGATAATGTTGTTTTGCAAGGCGCAGTCAATGAAGCCGAGATCCAGGGCTATCAGAATGTGGGCGGACTTGTGGGATATTCAAATGATTCAACAATAACTGGCCGCTATTCTGTCAAGATTGTCGAAAACGACATCGAAACCGAGAAAAATTACTCGCTCTATAAAGAAGACTCAGCCGACGACACGGCCGAAAAAGAATATTTTGTCGAAACTTACACAACCGACGAATCGGGCAAAACACAATATTTCTACAAGGCAACAAGTTCATCCTCAACCTTACAGGAAAACGCCAAAATCAAAGTTCTAAACACTAACAGCCTTTCCAACAGCGGGAAAATTACGGGCGTTCTAAATGTCGGCGGCTTGGTTGGTACAATGAACGGCGGCGAGCTCAATGAGCTATTCAATCAATCATCCGTCTACGGCAACACCAATGTCGGCGGCTTGGCTGGCGCAATTTTAAAGGGATCAATCAAAAATTCAGTTGTCAAAAACGCATCTAAAGGTGAAACTCAAACCATAAAAGGCATCTTGTTCAATAGAGGCGTTGAACAAAACGATGAAAACCCAACCGCAACAATCTTCTTCCCAATCAGCGTGGGCGGATTTGTGGGCAGCGCAGAGAAGGATTTAACAACAATCCAAAATAACTACATCTCAGGCGTCAATGTCAGCTCGGCAGACGAGGGCGTGACCGATGCAAACGGAGTTATTTCAACAATCTCCAACCCAATGGCAGATTTATCCAAGGACTTAACCTCTGGCACAAAGATTTATAACTTCGACGATGGTGAAAATAACTTTGCAAACACAATCATGTTCAACGACATCGCGGGCGGCTTTGGTGGCTTTATCGGCACAACAAACGAAAGCGTTGCCGGCAAACCGCAAGAAGGTGTTCCTAGCTTGGACATGATGGCAACAAACAGCATGAAAGATGTCAGCATCAATGCCCAACTTGGAATAAATGTCGGCTCGTTCTATGGCTATTATCATCAGGACAGTGAAAGTTCAACCTTTGCGCTTCCAACCCTTATGAACGACGTTTATGTTTCGGGCGCTTACAATGTGGGCGGCATACTCGGTAACTTCACGGGCAGCCAACTTTCCGGCTTCGATTTGTCGAATGTTAAAGTTGAATCGGGCAAGCCAACAATTCACATCCAAGAAAACAAAACTTCCACCGACCCAGAATCAACCCAAACCTCAATAACCGGCATGTACGTGGG
>CANQHS010000068.1 GCA_947623795.1 uncultured Clostridia bacterium
CCTTATGTGGTATGTGCGAGCAACAAAAAATGCAACACTCACAAAACAAAAAATTTTGGAGTTCACCACCCTTAAACAAATTGAAAACTTAATCAATGAAATTTATTAAAGGAGAATCTATGAATTTAAAAGTTGTTGTAGATAAACGAACCGAGCTTTTAGGTTGTCTACTTTTGATTAGTGATTATGCCAAAAATTATTCAAATTTAATTCAAGAGTGCAATAATGCAGAATATAGGAATAATGTTTTTAACCATTTTAACAAATTTAAAAAAGAAAAAGCTGTTTTGTTGCTGAATAAAATTATTAACGAATTAAATTTTTGTTATGATGCTCCAATTCGCCTGTTTTTGCAATTAAATGAAGATTTCACATATGGCGATTTGCCAGATTATCCTTTTAAAGATAGGCTAAACAGCTCAAATTTGGTGTTGGAATTTTTAGATGAACTGCCACATTTTATTTCTAAATCTAAATTCGAACAATTTTATAAATCTAATGCTAAATTCTATAACCTTATAATAGAAGAAACGAAAATTGCCATAGATGTTGATAGCATTATTAATTTTTTGAATGAGTTATATAAATTTGATTTGTCTAGAAACAAATATGTTATAAACTTGTTGCCTTTTACTTCTAATAGCAATTTTGCATATTGTCAAGAGAAAGAAATGTGGTGCAATTTAGGATGTAAAAATTATGGCTTAAATAAAATTACTTTTGCAATCGAAGGCGGAGATGTTAGTTTGATTCCGCACGAATTTAGCCACAGCTTAGTTAATCCGCTTGTTTTTAAATATATCACACATTTACCCAAAAACTATTTTAACTCAATAAAAAAACAAATGTCTGCTTTAGGTTATACAGACAATATTACGATTTTGGATGAAACTATTATTCGGGCGATAGAATATGTTTATATAAAATATTTTAGCAAAGTAACAAACAAGCAAAAACAATTAAACTTTTTTATTGATTATTTTAAAAATAATGGGTTTATTTATTTAGATATAATGGTCCCTCTTATAGAAGATTATTATACAAATATAAAAAAATATAGGGATTTCGAAGAATATTTCCCTATACTTGTTAAAAATTTTAAGGCTCAAAAAACATTATATGATAAAAATTCTAAACCTTTAAATTTTTAATTATATTTTTTATTGTTTTTACTGAATAGTTAAATTCTGCCTTTTCTTCGTTTGAAAGCGGAAAGCGGAAAATTTCCCTTATTCCATCGCGAGAAATAATTGCGGGCTGACCGATGCTAACTCCCAACTTTTCATCAAATGAAGACACGGTGAAAATTGAATTACTATCTTCAAAAATTGCGTCTGTTATATTTTTAAGACACATGCCAATTCCATAGGCCGTGTTGCCCTTTTTTTCAATAATCTCATAAGCACTGTTTCGAACATCTTTCAAAATCTTTTGCTTTTTAGATTTTGTTAGATATTTATCTATTGGCGTCAAGCCAATTGTGGCGTGTTCCCACGGAATCATTTCCGTGTCGCCATGCTCGCCAATAACATACGCATGCACATTTTTATAATTAACATGAACTTCTTCGCCAATTAAATGTCTTAGCCTTGCTGTGTCCAAAGTTGTGCCGCTGCCAATGACGCGTTCTTTAGGGAAACCCGAAAGTTTCATCGCAACATATGTCATGATATCTAGCGGATTGGTGGCAATAAGATAAATTCCATTAAATTTAGTTTTGTTAAGCTCGCTAAAAATCGATTTAAAAATTGCGACACTAGAATCGATAAAATCCAATCTGCTTGTGCTATGAGCCGGGCTTATGCCTGCACAAATACAAACGATGTCAGCATCGTCGCACTCATCATATCCGCCACTGCGAACGATAATTTTTCGCTTTGAGCAACTTGCGGCGTGCATAAGGTCCAACGCTTCGCCTTCCGCTTTTTTTGCGTTTCTATCCACCAACACCAATTCATGCACATTGCTTGCCCCATTGACAATGGAAAAGGCATAACTCATGCCCACATTTCCGCATCCAACAAGCACAACTTTGTTCATTTCAAAACTTCTCATATAACCCCCAAAATAATTTAAAAATTATTCCAATTCCAATCTAAGATTTCTGGCATATCAATTCCGTTTTCGCAGATATATTTATTATGTTGTTTTAATTTTTTGTTCATTTCCGCTTCAATTTTCTTTTTTGTGGCACTATCAATATCTACATATTTTATTAGTTTAAGCATCAAATGATAGCGGTCGATCCCGTTTCTAACTCTCATATCAAATGGAGTTGTGATTGTGCCCTCTTCCACATATCCAGCCACGTGCATATTTTGATTATGTCTATTATAAGTCAATTGATGCACAAGTTGTGGATAGCCATGGAAATTGAAAATTATTGGTTTGTCAATCGTGAACAATTTGTCATATTCCTTATCGGTCAATCCGTGTGGGTGAGCCGAACTAGAAACGAGTTTCATTAAATCCACAACATTTATAAATCTAACATTAAGTTTAGGTAGATTCTGTTTTATTAATGTAACAAGCGCGAGAGCTTCCAAAGTTGGGGTGTCACCACAACAAGCGATGACAACATCTGGTTTTGAAGTGTTATTAAGCCCTGCCCATTTCCACTCGCCAACACCTAAGGCACAATGTTCTTTTGCCTCCGCCATATTTAGCCATTGATAAGACGGATGCTTTGACGCAACAATGATGTTCACATAATTTTTGCTCCTTTGTGCGTGGTCGTAGCACGAAAGCAAGCAGTTTGCGTCCGCTGGCAAATATATGCGCACAACATCCGCTTTTTTGTTCACAATATGGTCTAACATGCCCGGATCTTGATGCGTAAAACCATTATGGTCTTGCTGCCAAACATTGCTGGTTAAAATCAAATTGAGCGAACTTATTGGTGCACGCCAACTGATTTCATTGCAAGTTTTAAGCCATTTTGCGTGCTGCGAAATCATGCTGTCCACAACTCTGATAAACGCTTCATAGCTATTAAACATCCCGTGCCGCCCGGTGAGCAAATAGCCTTCAAGCCAGCCCTCGCACATATGCTCGCTAAGATAACTGTCCATAATTCGTCCGTCGGTGGCAAGTTTATCGTCTGTTGGCAAAATTTGGCTGTTAAAATCTCTATTTTCAATTTCAAAAGCATGATAAAGCCGATTGCTCATCGCTTCGTCCGGGCTAAAAATGCGATAGTTTTTATTTTTCTTGTTTAGTTTAAAAATATCTCGCACAAAAGCGCTCAATTCAAGCATATCTTGCGCTCGCACTGTGCCATGTCCAGAGAATTTGACTGCGTAGTCCTCCCAATTTGGCATGTTTAGTTCTTTTAGTAGCAATCCGCCATTTGCATATGGGCTTGCAGTCATTCGCTTTTTGCCCGTTGGAATAACCGATTTAATTTCGCTTTTCAGATGATAGTTTTTATCAAAAAGTTCATCTGGCTTATAGCTATTCAGCCAAGACTTAAGTTGCTTTAAATCGCCTTCATTTTCAATCGATAGCGGAATTTGATGCGCGCGGAAACTGCCCTCAATCGGCTTGCCATCCACCTCTTTTGGTCCTGTCCAACCTTTTGGCGTTCGCAACACAATCATAGGGAAATTGGCACGTTCGCCATTCTTTATTGCCATTATTTTTTCAATGCACTCGTCCATAGTTTTTGCCATGAGTTTGTGCATAGTTAGTGGGTCGCTGCCTTCCACAAAGTGCGGCTCATAGCCATAGCCTTCCATAAGTTTTTTTAATTCCGCCCTGCTTATTCTTGAAAGCACAGTGGGGTTGTTAATTTTATATCCATTTAAGTGCAAAATTGGAAGCACTGCACCATCTTTTTGCGGATTTATAAATTTGTTGCTATGCCAACTTGTGGCAAGTGGGCCTGTTTCCGCCTCGCCATCGCCAACAATTGCAACTGCAATAAGATTTGGATTGTCAAACACTGCACCATAGGCGTGGGCAAGCACATATCCCAACTCTCCGCCTTCGTGAATCGAGCCGGGAGTTTCTGGCACCGCGTGCGAGCCAATTCCGCCTGGGAAAGAAAATTGCTTAACAAATTTTGTCATGCCAGCATGGTCAAAAGAAATGTTTGGATAGACTTCGCTATAAACGCCTTCCAAATAGCTATTTGCAGTCAAAAAATTTCCGCCATGCCCAGGTCCAGACAATAAGATCATGTCCAAATTATATTTTTTAATCACACGGTCACAATGCGCATAAATAAAGTTCTGCCCGGGCACAGTCCCCCAATGGCC
>CANQHS010000069.1 GCA_947623795.1 uncultured Clostridia bacterium
CAAACTGCGCTATATCTCATTTGCTAGACGCAAATTTCGTTTTTTGCTTGTTTGTTCCTTTTCCCCTTCAAAACAAAGAATTGTTTTGTGGGGACCCATTTTAGACCCATTCGACTCGCTTTGCTCGCTCAGGGTGACAGAGAGATTCTTCGACTACGCTACGCTGCACTCAGAATGACAGGACTAAATCGTTTGGACTTGGTGGGGAAATGTGGTAAAATAGATATAGGAGTTAGTATGAAGGAAATTAAAATCAAATATTTTGCGGATGTTGAGCCCATCAAATTTATTGAGGGCAAAAAGAGCGATTGGGTGGACTTGCGCTCGGCGGAAGAGGTGAGTTTGAAGGCAGGCGAATTTAGGCTCATCAAACTTGGCGTGGGCATGAAATTGCCAAAAGGCTATGAGGCGCACGTTGCTCCGCGCAGTGGCACGTTCAAAAACTTTGGAATAATCCAAGCTAACAGCATGGGGATTATCGACGAGAGCTATTGCGGGGACAACGACCAATGGTGCATGCCCGTGATTGCCATGCGCGACACCGTTATTCACAAAAATGACCGCATTTGCCAATTTAGGATTATGAAACATCAGCCTGCAATCAAGTTCACGCAAGTTGAACATTTGGGAGATGTTGATCGCGGCGGCTTCGGCTCCACAGGAAAGAAATAAAAATAAGGCACGTAGCCTTATGTCATGTTGAGCGAAGTCGAAACATCCCTCGAATATTAAAAGTGGAACTCAGCTTTGGGAGTTTGCCATTCAATCGGGGTCCCCGCAAAACAATTTATTTGTTTTGAAGGGGAAAAGGAGTGAACAAGCCTAGGCTTATGTTTGTGAGCATAGTGAAACAAACTAGCAAAGGTGCAGTTCACGACGTTGTCGTTCATTGCCAAACGCCCAAATTTCGTGTTATTGAAAAACTCAACAAACTTACTTGTCTTTAAAAACTTAACTTTTGTGTTAAGTTTTTTTGTTGTTATATATAAATAAAAAAATTGAATAACTACTTATTTCAAATTGAACAAGTTAGTTAAACAATTTTTTCCGCATTCTATTTGGGAGATTCTTCGACTCGTTTCACTCGCTCAGAATGACACCGATGCTTCGCTCAGAATGACAAAACTTACTCCGTTTAGGGGACCCATTCGACTCGCGTTGCTCGCTCAGGGTGACAAAACTTACTCCGTTTAGGGGACCCTTCGACTGCGCTCAGGGTGACATGACATGGTGTCATGTCAATTTTTTTTAAACTTCAAATATGTTTGCATCCCCTATATAATAGCCGTTTTCGTCAAAATCGCTTGGCGACAAAATTGTTCCGTTTTTATCAATTGCGCAGATTGTTCCGCTTGGAGTTAAAAGCATCTCCTTTTCGACGCCATTGATGAGCCATTTATATGCAACAGAGTTTTTGTCTATCTTGCCAGCGAGTGCATCTTTAAGGGTTAGGATTTCGCCTATATAGTAATTCGCTTTTGAAGTGTCGATTGAGGTCAATTTTTCTTTTCCGTTAACAATCAATCTAACATTATTGTGTGCGCGCAAAGTGATTCTATATGCGTTTTTGGGCGATTTATGTTGGCGCAAATCCGGATTTTCCGTTATGAGATCCACAAAGCCATCCGGCAAATAATATCTAATGTAGTATTGCATATTTCACCTTATAGTCTGTATCCCGAATCGATTCTGCCATATTCATCGATGCAGTCGGGCGGGATGAGGATGTCGCCATAATCGACAAAGCAAAATCCGCCATCTCTTGTTTTTGCGATGGTAAAGCCGTTAGCTTCCTCAACTTCCTCGCCAACGAAGATTGTTTTTTGGTCAATTGGCGGGCTAATCAGTTCAATTTGATAGTCTTTTTTGCTCATATTGTCGCGAATTACAACGCGTTTGAAAAGTTCGTCATAAACAATAACTTTGTCGCAATATCTTGGAATGACAACATTTTTCAATTCCGCGCTCGGCATCTCTCGCCTTTCAAAATCTTCGATTTCTGGGTGGGTGCTTACATAAACTTCCTCCACGCCACGAATGTACATTGTGTTTTTGTCTTCCACAAGTTGGATGTCGGGCATTCTTGCCAACATATCGGTCAGTTGGGTCATTAAAGAAAGATGTTTTAAATCGTTTTTCAAAAACATAAAGGTTTGCTCAAACAAAGGTTTGGAACGGCAAAGATATTTAACCGGACCGCCTTCCTTTGATTTGGTGGAATATCTGTCCTTAACGACATAAAAGATGCTATAAAATTCTGCATTTTCTGGGATTTTGTCCTCTGTTAGGCTGTCGGCGGGGAGGGTTACGGAATTGCAATGCCTTTTGTCCAAAGAACGGTTGCCAAGCCAAGTGTCAATCATGAAAGGATAATAAATCGTTACATATTTTTCTATTATCATAAATTCTCCTTATAGTTACTCTACCACAAGTTGAGCTTTTTGTCAATATTGAAGGCAGAAAAAAATGGCAAGACTGCCATTTTTCTTTCGCTTTGTTATTTTGCTTCGCTGTAGTTTACTTTTACGCTTGGTCCCATTGTGGTTGCAAGGTAGACAGATTTTAGATATGTTCCTTTTGCAGCGGCTGGTTTAGCCTTGATGATTGCGTCCATAACGGTTGTGAGGTTAGTGTAGAGCCTATCTGCGCCAAAGCTAACTTTACCTATGCGGACATGGATTATGTTTTGTTTGTCTAGCCTATATTCAACTTTACCAGCTTTAACGTCCTTAACAGCTTTCGTTACGTCCATTGTAACAGTTCCGCTCTTAGGGTTTGGCATCAAGCCTTTAGGGCCTAAGATACGAGCGCATCTACCCAACGCACCCATCATATCTGGAGTGGTGATGCAGACGTCAAAGTCTAGCCAATTGCCAGACATGATTTTTGCAATGATTTCGTCATCGCCAACTATGTCTGCGCCAGCTTTTTTAGCCTCTTCCGCTTTGTCGCCTTTTGCGATAACCAAAACTTTTACGGTTTTACCCGTTCCTTCAGGGAGCACAACCACGCCACGCACTTGTTGATCGGCATTTCTGCCATCAACACCAAGGCGAATGTGCAATTCAACCGTTTCATCAAACTTTGCTTTGCTTGTTGAAAGGACGGTGTTTAATGCTTCTTTTGCTTCGTATTGTTTGGATTTGTCAACTAGTTTTGAAGCTTCAACATAATTCTTACTTCTTTTCATTTTTCCAGCCCTCCACAACAATACCCATGCTTCTGCATGTGCCAGCGATCATGCTCATTGCAGCTTCAATGCTGCTTGCGGTTAGATCGGGCATTTTTTGCTCAGCAATCTTTTTAAGTTGTTCGACAGTTATTTTTCCAACTTTGTTACGGGACTTGTCCGTTCCCTTTTCCAAGCCTGCTTCCTTCAAAATAAGGTCAACAGCAGGTGGTTGCTTCATGATAAAAGTGAAACTTCTATCTTCATAAATGGTGATGACACAAGGAATTGTGTAGCCGACCATTTTTGCGGTTTTGTCGTTAAATTCTTTAACAAAAGCGCCAATGTTGATGCCATGTGGGCCCAACGAACTACCAACTGGCGGACCAGCGGTGGCTTTGGCAGCAGGAAGTTGAATGTTAACAACAGATTTAACTTTTTTTGCCATAATTTTCTCTCCTTTTAATTTTTTAAAAGGTGGAAATTATCTCGTCGCGAGTTTACGAGCAGAGATAATCAATACGCCTTTTAGGGCGGACATCTCGTCGCGAGTTTACGAGCAGAGATAAACAAACACCTTTTAAATGTTTTTTATGGTGTGGTTATAGAACAAAGTTCTCCCACAAAAGTGATTGAAAACTCAATCGTTGCGTATTTTAGCATAAAAAAAACAGTTTGTCAACTAGTTTTTTGAATTTTCTCATGAACTTGCTACGATGTCATTCTAAAAAAAGAGGATTATGTCATGTTGAGCGAGCGTAGCGAGTCGAAACATCCCCTAAAATAAAAGTGGACCGTGAGTTTAATGGATTGCCGCTCACTAAACGCTCCGCTAAGTCGTTTCACGACAACCCCTTAAACTTCGTGTTATTGAAAATAAAATTAAGTCATTTAACATTTTAAATAGTCCGCTTGAGAAAAAGTAAAAGGAGTAATGAGGGAAAAACTGCTCGCCATTGCAAGTTAATATCTCGCCGAGCAAAAGTATT
>CANQHS010000070.1 GCA_947623795.1 uncultured Clostridia bacterium
TGTTACCATCAATGGTGGCGAATTGGAAGCAAGAAACCAAACTGACGCCCTTCAAGCTAGCACAACCATTACTGGCGGCTGGGCAATCAACCCTAAATACGAGGGTGTATATCAAATTGAATATACTTTCGATGGAAGCAACCGACCAACAAAAACTTTTGAACTTCGTGTTCAAAGTGCGGACAACTACACTGAAGTTAAAAAAGACGATGTCACAATTGTTGCTCCAGATTTAACAAATCTTGGCGTTGAACTTGGCAAAAAGGACATCACTTTGCCAGACGTTTCTGTTGTTATGAAAAACGATAGATCAGTTTCAGTTGACCATAATGTAACATCAATTGAAATTGTTAAACAAAGCAATAGAAATATCAAATATAAAGCAGTTGACGATTCTAAAAAATTAGTAAATAACAATTTCAAGTTCGATATGACTAAAGAAAACTTCGAAAATGTTACAACATATGACGAAATGGAAGGCAACTACGAAGTCATCTACCATGTTGTAGATGCTTATGGTCACGAACTTGACCCTATAACAGTAACCATAAGAAATGTTGCGGACAAGTCTAACCCAACAGTTTATATGGCGTATAACTATGATATTGAAGGTGCAACCTACGAAAATGGCAAATTGACTGCTGGCACACTTGAAAACCCAGAAAGTGTCAACACAAATTATGCATCTGAATTCAAGACCGTCTTTGCAAAAAACAGCATCTATTTCCCAGCAATCTATGCAACTGATTTAACATCTGATTTAAAAGATTTAACTTTTGTTAGATATTTTGTAAACAACAACTCTGGTCAAGTTTTCTATATTGATAATATTGGTGTAAACAACAACAAAATTGTTGAAAGCGACAAAATTAATGAAATATACAAAAATGCATATACGGAAGCAGATTCTGGCATCGGCAAATTCAACAAAGTTGCAAAATTCCAATTTAATGAAGGTGCTAATTTTACCAGTGGCGACACTTACACTTTATACTACTATGTTCTTGCTGGCAATGGCCAACACAGCGAACTTGTTGAATCTGGCAGCAACTACTTCACATTTAAAATTGTTGAGTCGCTAGACACAACAGATGATGTTCCAACTGTTACATTGGACGATGTTGCAGAGCAACAAACAATCAACTTAGAAGACGAACTTGAAGTTAGCTTCACAACAAAAGATGAAAAGAACGAAAAAGATAGATTAAAAACTCAATTGTTCTATTATTATCACGATGAAACTAACGAGGCTGCTGGCGACGGAACTTACAATAGTTATGCCAAATTAAATGCCGCTTTCAAAACCGCTTTTGAAGAAGCATTCAATAAAACAGAAGAGCTGCAACTTGTTGCAAACTTTAAAGAAAATGTTCTTGACTCTGACGATCTTTTGACAAAATACAACGAAAAAAATTCTGGCAGAGAAATTTATAGAGTTGATAACACTTCAAAAGATAGCAATAAATTTGCATTCAATTTTGATGCTTCACACGCAAGCATTCATAAGAAAGTTACAATTTTTGCTGTAACATTAAATGACGCTTATAACTACTCAATCGATGCAAGAACTCTTTTGATTAACGATACGGACGAAGAGGTTGCTCCAACAATCTCAAGCATTAACATTGAGGGAGCTGAAAAATTCTGGGAAACTAAAGATGAGTTTGTATCAGTTGTTCAAAAAGATAGTTCAACAGGCAAGAAGTTTGCTCAAGCTGAAGAAATCAAATTGCCGGTTGTAACATTTGCCGATGATGGCGACCAAACCTTGGCTTTGGATGTTATGTATTATATCGACACCCCTGAGACAAGCGATGCTGGCTATGAATTCTTAACTCCAAACAATGCTTATGTTAAAGCAGATGTTGCAACAAGAAGCATGAAAACAATTGATGGCGGAACAATTGTCACAACCGTTCCAGGTGTTTACTATGTTGTTTACACTGCAACTGATGATGCTGGCAACAGCACAAATATGTTCTTTGACTTCGAAGTGGGGGACAGCAGTAGCCCAATTTTGAGCGTTAAAACAACAGGTATGCTTGATGGCAAAGTTATCTCACTCGATAGATCGGGCAACACAATCACAGTTGAACCAGGAACAGTTATTAAATTTTCGCCAAAAATCCAAGATGCTAAGGGCAACGACATCACATACGACACAGCAAAAGTTAAATCAGACTACGCAATCGAAAACAACGGCTATCATTGTCCAAGCACTGGTGAATATTTGGAATATAGATTTGATGAAGCAACAAAAGATTCTAACATCAAATTCAAATTTACAGCTGAATATTTAGAGACTTCAGATGGCATAACAAGACTTCCAGATGAGCAAGAATTGTTCATCAACGTTAAAGTTCCAGAGCTTGTTTGGAACAACGAAAGCAATTTCGGCATTGCTCCAAATGGCAAATTCGGAACTATCACATTGCCAGATTTGACAGCAACACAAGGTTCTAGCGATGCAAAAATAACTGTTACTGTAACCGACCCAGACTCAAATGAACTTGCAGTTCGCAGGGTTAACAAGAGCGGCTCTCTAGTTTGGGAATTCGACACAACAAGCACAAAAGGTGTTTATCATGTTGTTTATACAGCAAAGACTAGATTTGGCACAAAAACTTATGAAAAAGACATCAAAATCGGCGACAACGCAGAACCTATAATGACTGTAACCAAAACTGATGCTAGCGATTTGACAAGCAGCCTTGTTTATGACGGAAACGAAATTGAATATACAATTGATGTCGATACCGCAAAAAATAAGATATCAATCAAGGCAACATCAAATGGCAAAACATTAAAAGATGTAACTGAATTCTTGTCAATTAAAGACTACGATGATGTTGGCATAAATGGCACATCAGTAGACAGCTTGTGGAATTCATTAACATTTGAACTTACAACCACAAATGGCAACTTGACAGCAGATGATGAAAATTCAACCGCTTACCACAAAGTTTATATCATACGCGGTGCTGGTGACTATACTTTGAAATTATCAACCAAAGATAGATATGACAACATCGCAAACAGAGATTTCACATTCAAGGTCGAAGTTAAAGATAGTGCCGCAAATTCAGTTCAAGACACAGTTGTTGGAATAGTTTTAATCGTTGTTTCACTTGTAGTGTTAGCAGGCGTTATATTGTTCTTTACCTTTAGCGGTAAAAAGGGTGGAAATGGGAAAAATAGAACCAGGAAATCCAACAGAACAACAAAACAAGAACTAACCGAAACAAATGAAGAATCTTCTAACGACGACGCTAAATCTGGCGAAGTTGAATAATAAAAAAGCACGCAGTTTTGCGTGTTTTTTTGTTGATTTTAGAATAAAATTAAATAAATTATGAAAATTTTTTTCAAAATTATTAAAAATTAAAGTATTTTTTCATATTTTTTTTAAATTTTTATTTATTTTTTAATTTTTCTTATTTAATTTTCGTTTTAATTTTGCAATTTCTTCTCGCAAATTTATTGCAGTTTCAAAATCCAATCTGCTTGCCGCCGAACTCATCAATCCTTTCAAATTTTCAATCTTTTTAACAATGTCTTGCTTGGTCATTTTTTCTTCTGCGGCTTCCATCGTTATCATCAAAGTGTCAACGATGTCTTTTTTGATTGTTTGAGGCCTAACATGATGCTTTTCGTTATATTTTTGTTGCTTTTCGCGCCTACGATTAGTTTCGTCAATTGCTTGTCGCATGCTGTCGGTCATGTTGTCAGCATACATAATAACTCGGCTTTCGCTGTTGCGGGCGGCTCGGCCAACAATCTGGATTAGGGAAGTGGCACTTCGCAAAAATCCCTCTTTGTCGGCATCAAGAATTGCAACAAGTGTAACTTCGGGCAAGTCCAATCCTTCACGCAATAAATTTATACCAATTAGCACATCGAATTCGTCGCTTCTTAGTTCGTTTAGGATTTTAACGCGTTCCAATGTGTCGATGTCGCTATGCAGATATTTAACTCGCACTCCATTTTCGCCAAAATAATTGCATAAATCTTCCGCCATTTTCTTTGTTAGCGTGGTGACAAGCACTTTCCCGCCTTTTTGCGTTGTTGCCTTAATTTCGTCAAACAAATTGTCCACCTGTCCGTTGCTTGGGCGAACTTCGATAACCGGGTCAA
>CANQHS010000071.1 GCA_947623795.1 uncultured Clostridia bacterium
CTAAAATAAGAAAAGAACTTATTTATTAGGACGAATATAAATCCGCGGTGCCACCTAATTTGCTTTGCAGCCACTTTGTTTAAAGCTCTTATTGGAGAGCGTGCCATAAAACTCAGGAGCGTCTTTCGCCAAGGCTGTGTTGATAAGTTCCCACTATCCTTATCTCACTAAAAACCATTTCCAAGGTTACTCTTTCCGTCAACGTTTTAAAGATAAATCCATTTTAGCATCAACAAGGCGTTTTGTCAATTAAATTTTAAAAAATTTTTTTAATCCAAATCTATAAGTTCATATTCGTGCGTGCCAAGTCCAAGTTGCTCGCTCGCTTCAACAATATGAATTCCGTGCCTAGAATTCATGCGTTCAACAAGCGATTTTTTGCCCTTGTCTTTTGAGTTTATCACGGCGTCATAACAGCATTGGTCGAGTGCCACTGGGTCGAGAGAAGCAAAAATGCCAATGTCCGCCATTTCTGGCTCTGGTGGATGTGCATCGCAGTCGCAATTGACCGACAAGCGGTTTGCAACATTAATGTACGCCATATTTTTTGGCTTGATGAAATCGATAACCGCCTTGCAAGCATCCGCCATCGATTCAATAAACGCATCTTGGTCGCGGTCGAACAAATTCTTCATCATAATTTTTGGGTCGCTCGTTTTGCCAACACTATGGATATATGCTTTTCCGTTTCGCGAGGCGATGCCAATTGAAATGTTTTTTAGCGCTCCGCCAAATCCGCCCATAACGTGGCCCTTAAAATGCGAAAGCACTAACATGGAATCGTAGTTTTTAAGGTGGCTTCCAACCGTATCGTGCGGAATCCTTAAATAGTTTTTAACGGGCAAATCGAACTCGCCCTCTTCGTCCATAATGTCGCACGGAGCGATGTCCAAAAAGCCATGCTGTTTAATGGCTTTCCAATGGTCCTTGCTCTCAAAACGCTTGCCGCCATAAGCGGTGTTGCACTCAACAATTGTGCCTTTAATTGAACTCACTAGCGGAGCAATCATTTTTGCGTTTAAAAAGTTATGCCCGCCTGGCTCGCCCGTTGAAATTTTAACCGCAACTTTGCCTTTCAATTTGCAATTTAGCGCGGCATAGATTTTCATTAACCCATCGGACGAAATATCTTTTGTGAAATAAACTTTAGATTTCATTTTTTCTCCTTAAACTAATTATAGCCAAAATAAATTTAAAATCCAAACGATTAAAACTTTTCCATTTAAATTGCCAACAAAAAAAGCAGTAAAACCTGCTTTTCAATATTAGTTTTTGCCTTCATAGGTGAGTTTTGCTTTTTCCTCAGGAGTCAAATATATTCCGTCCCCACCTTCCATGAATTTGTCATATTGTTCTTTATTTGCACAAATGATTTCATCAAATCTGCATTCATCTCCATCAGTTTGACTTGGACCAACGAAATGTTTAGACACAAATGGTCCGCCAAACACGCCGCCAAGTTGAGTCACAGTTGATGGAATGCGGATTGTTTTTAAAGAATCGCATTGGCTGAAAGCTTTTTCGCCAATTTTAATCAATCCTTCTGACAAAACAACATTTGTTAATTTAATGCAACCATCAAATGCCAAATCGCCAATTTCGGTCACGCCGCTTGGAATCACAACTTCTTCAAGACTTTCGCTGTGAGCAGCAAATGAGTTTGGAAGAGTTGTCATATGGAAGCCTTCTGCAAAGTGAAGTTTTTTAAGCCTTCTGCAACCATAGAAGCAATCTCCCATTTCAGTTACAGTGCTTGGAATTGTTATTTCTTCAAAGCAGACTTCGCCCAATGCTGTTTTTGAAATTTTTTGCAAGCCTTCTGGCAAATCAACATGGGTTACAAGAACAAAGTTATAGAAAGCGTTATCATCCAAAACTTTTAAACTGCTTGGCAACTTGATTTCTGTTATTCTGTTAACCGGTTCGCCTTTTGCAGTCCAAGTATATATTTCGCGTTCCTCGTCAGTTATCTTAGCGGTGCAATAATCAAATGGACCACCCATTTCTGCTCCCGGCTCAGAAACGGCCTCAGTTCCTTCAGGGATGCTCAATGTCAAAAATCTTTTTGAATCGGCAATGGCTTTCCCTTCATCGCTCAATCCCGTTATGATTTTGTTTGTTGCGTCCCATGTAAAATGACTTCGTTCGCAAAGGTCGTAGGTTACGTTATTAGGCGCCCCCCCCCCCCAGGCGGTTTGGCCAATGGCCGCTCCGGCAACAAACAAAAGAGCGAAAGTGAATGAAAATAATTTTTTAAATAATTTCATAAATTCCTCCTTTTGTCTTAAGACATTATTATTATATAATTTAAAATAGTCATAGTCAACACATTTTCAAATTTTTTATAATTTTTTAATGTAAAATTTCGACAATTTTTTTAAATTTTCAACCGGAATTCAACAATAAAATTTTTAGAATTTTTAAAAAATAAATAAATTTGTCGAAATTTGTTTGACCTGTGCTTCTAAATTTGTTAAAGTTAAAATATCATTTAATAAAGGGAGGAAAGTTTAAATGAAAAAGAAAGGATTTAGCTTAGTTGCTTCAATCATCTCGGCTGTGTTCAGTGTTTTGGCTTTCATCGGCTTGGCTTTCAATTTTGTTACAGCAGCAGTTACAAGCGCCGGACGTTCAACCAGTGAAGCAGGGTCCAGAGCAGATTGGCTTGAAATTTTAAGTCATGGCGATGTGTATAAAGCAATGGACAAAAGCGTTGCAATGTGGACATTTGCTCGCGTGCTGATGATCATCACTTTCATCGTTTTGGCTGTGCTTGCAGTTCTTCTTGTTGTTCAATTATTCTACAACCACAAGATTCTTGCATTGCTCACCAAAATTCTTGGCATTGCTGGCATCGTGCTTTCAATTGCATTCCTAATTTTCTTTGTTGTTGGCGGAATTAACCTTTCAACATTCGAAGCAAACTACACTTTAATGTATCTTCCTAATGTTGGTCCATTTTGGATTATGGTTTGCGGAGTTGTTGCCTCAGGTTTCGCTCTTGGCGCTAACAAGAAAGCAAAATAGAAAAAACGAGCTTCCCGCTCGTTTTTTCTTGTCCCGCATTGCCCATAACACTGTCATGTTGAGCGGAGTGAAACGCAGTCGAAACATCCCAAGGCAATGGTGTCAAAATTGGTGTCAAAACAAAAAATATTAGTTTAAATTTGCGTTGTCTTATTTTAATTATTATTTTGAAATGTCCTATAAAATAGGGCATTTTTAATGGCGCAGAGAACAGGATTTGAACCTGCGGAGCCTTTCAGCTCACACGATTTCCAATCGTGCTCTTTAGACCACTCAGACATCTCTGCGTGTAAAATATATTATAGCATAAAATTTTTTTATTTACAAGAGATTTAAAAAAAATCGCAACATAAATGCGATTTTTAATGTGATGAACTCCGCTTTTAACCCCACTTCGAACATAGTTCTTGCGGGGTCCCAGTTAATTATTTGTTTGTTGTGGAAGTGTTATTTACTTCAACATTTTTTGTTGTGATGGGGACGATGTCGTTGATGGTGCGGGTGTCGGTGTGAGGGATTTGCGTCCATGTAACTTTCGAGAAGAAAGCAACAAGGTCAATCACGAATTGCGATAACATAAATAGTGGCCACAACAAGGAAAGTTTTAGTTTTTGCGAAAGGGTTAGGCCAACAATACGCTTATGCTCCATAATGAACACGACAAGCCCAATCATCAAGCCGCCCACATAGGTCATAAGGCAGGTGAGCCCAAACGTTTTGAGCCACTCCAAAAGTGCCAAGCCAAACGAGATGTTTGTGAAAATTGGTGCCATAAGGGTGAGCACGAATTGGGCGATTGTTAAGAACGCACTAATCAAACAAATTGGCGTGATGTTCGTTAGCAAATCATAGGTTGAGCCTTTGAGTTGTTTGCGGCTATAGGTGGTGCATAAATTTTTCATTGCGGGAACGAATTTTTCCTTGCAAACAATCATCATG
>CANQHS010000072.1 GCA_947623795.1 uncultured Clostridia bacterium
GACGACAAAGGTGGCATTTTAAAAACTGAGGGAGCAATCAGCGTTTCTAACGTTATGGTTGTTTGCCCAACTTGCAAAAAGGCAACAAGAATTGCTCATGGCGTGGTTGACGGCAAAAAAGTTCGCGTTTGCAAAAAATGTGGTGCAAGCCTTGATGTTAAAGTTGCAAAAGTAACAAAATCTGCTGCTAAAAAGGTAGAAAAAAAGGCTGAAACCAAAGTTGAAACAACGGCAGAAGAAAAGCCAGTTGCAAAGAAAACAGCAACCAAAACTGCTGCAACAAAAACTTCAACCAAAACTGCAACAAAAACTGTAACAAAAACCACAAAAACAGCAGAAAAGGAAACAAAAGTAGAACCAAAAACTACAAAAACAAAAACTGCAGAAAAATCTGCAACAAAGAAAACTACTGCATCAAGCAGTAAAAAAGCGTAAGAGGAGTATGACTTATGAAAGAATTAAATAGGCGTCATGCATACTACAACGATGTTGTAAGAAAGGCTATGCAAGAAAAGTTTGGCTATAAAAATGTTATGGAAATTCCAAAGTTTGAAAAAATTGTGCTTAGCCTTCGTCTTGGAAAAGAAAAAGACAATGCAAAAACTTTTAACAACGCAGTTGACGAACTAAGCTTAATCGCTGGCCAACGCGCAGTTGTTACAACCGCAAAAAAATCAGTTGCAAATTTCAAACTTCGTCAAGGCCAAAAAATTGGTGCAAAGGTGACTTTGCGTGGCGAAAAAATGTATGAATTCTTTGATAGACTTATCTCAGTGGCTCTTCCACGAGTTAGGGACTTTCAAGGATTAAGCACAACATCTTTTGATGGACGTGGCAATTATAGTTTTGGCGTTAAAGAACAAATCATCTTCCCAGAAATTATCTATGACAAAATCGATGCTGTTCGTGGCTTTGACATCATGATCATCACAACAGCAAAATCAAATGAGGAAGCGTTCGAACTGCTAAAACTTATGGGCGTGCCATTCAGGAAGGGTAAATAGGAGTTATTATGGCAAGAAAAGCAATGATAAATAAACAACAAAAACCACAAAAATTCAAAACGCGTGAATACACTCGTTGTTCAATTTGTGGCCGTCCACACGCAGTGTTGAAAAAGTATGGAATTTGCAGAATTTGTTTTAGAAATTTAGCCTCAAAAGGTGAAATACCTGGCGTTACAAAGGCTAGTTGGTAAGGAGGAGAACTATGTATATTATAGACCCAATCGCAGATATGCTTACCCGTATTCGCAATGCGAACGCAAATAGGCATGAAACAGTGTTAGTTCCTGAAAGCAAAACCAAGCACGCCATCGCAGAAATTTTGAAAAATGAAGGCTATGTTGTAGATTTCAAATCTACCGAGCAAGATGGCATTAAAATGATGGAAATTTCACTAAAATATGGCCCAAATGGCGAAAAAGTTATTCAAGGCCTTAAAAGAATTAGTAAACCTGGGCTTCGTATTTATTGTAACGCTGATGAACTTCCAAAAGTTTTAAACGGATTAGGTATTGCAATCGTTTCTACAAGCAAAGGTATTATTACTGATAAACAAGCAAGAAAATTGAACTTAGGCGGCGAAGTGCTTGCCTATGTATGGTAGAGGTGGGCTATGTCAAGAATTGGAAAATTACCTATCGCAATTTTGGACGGCGTTACTGTTGAAATTAAAGATAACGTCGTTACAGTTAAAGGCCCAAAGGCAACATTAACTCAAGAATATGCAAAAAATGTGACCGTTGAAGTAAAAGACAACCACATTTATGTTACTCGCAACGACGAAACCACCGAAAGCAATATGAATCAAGGGCTTTATCGCCAACTTATCCACAATATGGTGACAGGCGTTAAAGATGGATTCAAAAAGACATTGACCGTTAAAGGCGTTGGTTACAAACTAAACAAGCAAGGCGAAAACAAACTTGTTATGAGTTTAGGCCTTAGTCACCCAGTTGAATTTGTTGCAGACGAGGGCATCACTTTTGATGTTCCAGACAATAACACAATTGTTGTTAAAGGTGCAGATAAACAACTTGTTGGTGCAGTTGCAGCAAAAATCAAGGCATTGCGTCCAGTTGAGCCATATCATGGCTATGGCATCCGCTATGCTGATGAAGTTGTAATTTTGAAAGCAGGTAAGGCTGCTGGTAAAAAGAAAAAGTAGGAGGTAGGTTATGATAAAAAAAGTTAATAAAAACGAAACACGAACAAAACGCCATGTAAGACTTCGTCATGACTTATCTGGCACTGCCGCTCGTCCTAGGCTTTGTGTTTATAAGAGTTTAAAACACATCTATGCACAAATCATTGATGACGAAAACGGAACAACACTTGCTGCTTGCAACACCACTCAAAAAGAAGTGGCAGACAAAATCAAAAATATGACAAACAAAGAGCAAGCACACTTCGTTGGCGAACAAATTGGCAAACTTGCTTTAAAGAAAAAAATCAAAACTGTCGTTTTCGATAGAGGTGGATACCTTTACACTGGCAGAGTAAAAGAACTGGCTGATGGCGCAAGAGCCGCCGGCTTGGAGTTTTAAGGAGAGAATATGGCACAACAACAAAAACGTGAATCACAAAAACGTGAATTTAGAAAACCAAGAGTTGAAGAAAAAGACGAATTTGAAAAGAAAATGCTTTCCGTTCGCCGCGTAACTAAGGTTGTTAAGGGTGGTCGTACCATGCGTTTCTCCGCTCTTGTAGTGGTGGGCGACAAAAAAGGTAGAGTTGGCATGGGACTAGCAAAAGCTGCCGAAGTTCCAACCGCCATTGAAAAAGCAACAAAGGCTGCAAAAAAGGCAGTTATCAATGTCCCTGTAATTTTGGGCACAATTCCGCATGAAACTATTGGCAAATTTGCTAAAACTAGCGTTAAAATGTTACCAAGCAAACAAGGTAGCGGTTTGATTGCTGGTGGTGCGGCTCGTACTGTGTTCGATTTGGCAGGTTACACTGACATTACTGCAAAAATATATGGCTCAACTGACAAAATCAACGTTGTTAGAGCAACAATCAACGGCTTAAAACAATTAAGAACAAAAGAACAAGTTGCTATGCTACGTGGTAAGTCGGTTGACGAAATTTAGGAGGACTTTATGGCAAAGAAACAAGAAAAAACAATCAAAGTTACATTGGTCAAAAGCCCTATCGGCTTTGACAAACGCCAAGCAAAAATTGTGACAGCGCTAGGTTTTAAAAAACTTAACGAAACTAGAGTTCTTCCAGATAACGAAAGCGTTAGAGGCAGCATCTTCAAAATAAAACACTTGTTGAAAGTGGAGGAGGCGTAATATGTATTTACATGATTTAAGAAACGCAGAAGGCGAAAAACAATCTAAAAAAAGGCTTGGCAGAGGTATCGGTTCTGGCTTAGGCAAAACATCTGGCAAAGGCCATAAAGGTCAAAACGCTCGTTCTGGTGGCGGCGTTCGCCCTGGCTTTGAAGGTGGACAAAACCCTTTGTATAGAAGAATACCAAGCAAAGGCTTTTCTAACGCTAAATTCAAAAAAGTATATTCAATTGTAAATGTTAGCGACCTAAATCGTTTTGAGGCTAACACCGAAGTTGACGCTGTTAAATTGCTCGAATCTGGCATTTTGACAAAAGTTGAAAAAGACGGTGTTAAAATCCTTGGCAATGGCGAACTTAGCGTTGCCCTTAAAGTTGTTGCTAACAAATTTACAAATTCAGCAAAGGAGAAAATTACCGCTGTTGGTGGAAGCATTGAGGAGGTATAATGTTTAAAACATTAGCTGACGCATTTAAAATTAAAGAGGTTAGAAATAAGTTATTGTTAACTCTGTTCTTGCTCTTTATTTACCGAATTGGCTGTTGGTTGCCAATTCCGGGCATTGATACCAACGCACTTGGATTAAATGTGGAGGGTAACACCTTTTTAAG
>CANQHS010000073.1 GCA_947623795.1 uncultured Clostridia bacterium
GGTATGACTGCTCGCCTTTGCAAGTTAATATCTCACCGTGCAAAAGTGTTTGCCCTTGCTTATTTAAGGGGTCCCCACAAAACAATTTATTTGTTTTGAAGGGGAAAAGGAACAAACAAGACTAGGCTTACAATTGCGAACGAGTGAGCAATTTAACAAAGGCGCAGTTTGCGACGCGGCTGCGCTCCCCACTGCGGCGTTCGCCTTGCGGGGACCCCATTAGATATTTCGACTACGCGTTGCTCGCTTAGGATGACGAAGAGATACACTCGACTCGCTAAGGCTCGCTCGGTATGACATAAGAATAAAAAAGGAGAAAGATAAATGACGAAAAAACAAAAAATTACTTTATGTGCATGTGCGCTTTGCCTCATTTCGGCAATTGTTTTAGCAATTGTCACTATTTGGGCGCTCGATCAGCAAAATTTCAGAGCTGGTTTTAATGCCGTATATCTTACATCGGGCTATGGCACGGCTTCCGTTAATTACAAGCTCGGCGATGATGGCGTTTGGACAGCCTTAAAGGACAGCAGCAGCAAAACGGATGCCGTTTTAAACTCAAATGCTTTGTCTGTCTCTTTCTCCTCTTCCAGACTTTCACTAACTTCACAAAACAACTATGTTGTTATTGAGCACGCTTTCACCAATGCAAACAGCACTGAATATACTGCGTATGTGAATATGGCGCCTGACTATAACTGTATCTACACGAGTTTAATCACAAGCCATCTTATTTCGGACAACTTCGCTGAGCAGATAAACGAGCCTTTTCGCGGATTTATCGCCACAACTGTGCCAGCAAATGGCGTGCAATATGTCTACATTCTTGCAACCCTTAACGGCACAAGCTCGGTTAGCCCTTTGCTAACTTCAAATTTGGTTCTGGACCGTACGGAGGATTTTTCGTCTTACCTTAACTTTAACTCGTCTACTGGCACGGTGACCGGACTTAAAGATAAAACCCTACCCGTTTTGCGCATCCCAGAAAAAATAGACAATGTGACAGTTACTCAAATTGGGGAAAATGCTATTAAAGAAAATTCGACCCTCGAAATTGTCATATTGCCAAACACAATCATTTCGATTGACGCTTATGCATTCTATCTTAGTAGCGGATTAAAAAGTGTAAACTTCTCAGCAGATAGCAAATTGGAAAGCATAGGGCGGTATGCATTCTATGAATGTAGAGGATTAACAAGCATAACTATCCCAAGCAAGGTATCAAACATAGGGGATTATGCATTCTATCATTGTACTGAATTAACAGCAATCACGATAGACAGCCCAGATATATATACAAAATTGACTAGCACAACTGCTTGTGGCAGTATGTTAAGTTATATTGGGAGTGGAGATAAAGTTTATGTGTTGACAAGTGTTGTAAATAGCAATACCAACACATATATAAACAGCACATCGTGGTATTCCAGCAAAACAATCAGCGGCGACTACACAGTATTCACAAAAAAATAAGGCATGAAGCCTTATTTTTTTATGTCACCCCTCATGTCATACCGACCAAGCGAGCGAAGCGAACGCCAGATGTCATTTTTGTCCTAACATGTCATTCTGAGCAAACGAAGTGCGTCGAATAATCCCTCGTTTTCTGATTGGGTGATACACTCCACGCGCTTTATGCCCCACTGCGAAACTAGTTCTTGTGGGGGCCCCGAATTTGCTCACTTGGTCGGTATGACATAAAAACTCGCTCAGGGTGACATTAAAGAGATACACTCGACTCGCGTTTAACCCCACTGCGCAGCAAGTTCTTGTGGGGGCCCCGAATGCTCGCTCGGTATGACAGGATGAGATGTTCACACATGATAGTGAAAATGACAAAAAATTTCATTAAATCTATTGACAATTCTTTTTTTATTTATTATAATATACTTCGTTATAGTACAAAATGCTGTTTGTCATAACAGACCCCCTATTGTAGCAAAGGGGTAGTATCGTCGTGTCACGCTTTGTGTCATCCTGAGCGAAGTGTAACGAGCCGAAGGATCTCTTCCTATTTAGGGGATTCTTCGATTCCGTGACAGTGATGTCATACTGAGCGTAGTCGAAGTATCTCACTGTCACTCCACTCAGAATGACAATGACGAGACGATATATTGGGTTGAAATGTTAAAAAATTTTTAAGGAGGAATTAATGCCTACAATTAATCAGTTGGTTAAAAAGGGTAGAGTGCAACAAACTCAAAAATCTCAATCTATTTTGCTTGACAAATGCCCTCAAAAACGTGGCGTTTGTTTGACTGTTACCACAACTACACCTAAAAAACCTAACTCTGCTTTGCGTAAAATCTGTCGTGTTCGTCTTTCTAACAAGAAAGAAACAACTTGCTATATTCCTGGCGAAGGCCACAATTTGCAAGAACACAACGTGGTTTTGGTGCGTGGCGGACGTGTTCCTGACCTTCCAGGTGTGAGATATCACGTGGTTCGTGGAGCGCTTGATACCGCTGCTGTTCAAAAACGCAAACAAGGCAGAAGCAAATATGGTGCAAAGCGCCCTAAGTAGTCCCCCATCCTTTTTAATCGTTTTGCGTTCGCAAAACTTCATTTATGGATGGTGTCCTACTTCGATATGAGGGACAACCCCATGTTTTTCCCTCATGGCTCCTTTTCCTTTGCTTATAGTTAAGTCGGTCAAGGATGCGGAGTTATGAAAAAATCATGGTTACCTTATAATGATTATTAAAATATAAATTAAGGAGAATTATATGTCTAGAAGAAATCAGGCTGTTAAAAGAGAAGTTTTGCCAGATCCATTATATAATTCAATCTTGGTCACCAAAGTGATTAACCAAGTTATGTTGGACGGCAAAAAGGGCATCGCTCAAACTATTGTTTACAGCGCTATGAAGCTCGCTGGCGAAAAGTTGAACGATGAGCCGCTTAATGTTTTGACAACAGCCATTGAAAATGTAAAGCCTAAACTTGAAACCAAGGCTAGGCGTGTTGGCGGCGCTAACTATCAAGTTCCTATGGAAGTTAGTGCGGACCGTCAACAAACGCTTGCTATTCGCTGGATTGTTATGTTTGCCCGCAAACGCAACGAGCGTGGCATGGAAAACAAACTCGCAGCAGAAATTGTTGATGCAGTGAATCAAGCGGGTGGTGCAATCAAACGTCGTGATGATATGCACAGACAAGCAGAAGCAAACAAGGCTTTTGCTCATTATCGCTGGTAGGGGGAATTTATGGCGAGAACAGTTAGAGAAAGTTAGAAATATTGGTATCATGGCGCACATCGATACTGGAAAAACAACAACAACCGAACGTATTTTGTTTTACACCGGCATTAACCACAAAATTGGTGAAGTGCACGATGGTGAAGCAACCATGGACTGGATGGCGCAAGAGCAAGAACGTGGAATCACAATCACCTCTGCCTGCACAACTTGTAAATGGCAAGACTGCACAATCAACATCATCGACACTCCCGGACACGTGGACTTTACCGTTGAAGTTGAGCGTTCGCTAAAAGTTTTGGACGGTGCGGTTGCGTTGTTTAGCGCGCGTGCCGGCGTTCAAGCACAAAGTGAAAATGTTTGGCGTCAAGCAAGCAAATTTAATGTTCCGCGTCTTTGCTTTATCAACAAGATGGACATTAACGATGCAAACTTCCTAAAAGCAGTTAAAAGCATACGTGAAGTTTTGGGTGCAAACGCAGTTCCACTTCAATTGCCTATTGGCGAAGCGGAAACTTTCAAGGGAATCGTTGACCTTGTTAAGATGAAAGCGTATGTGTTCTATGACGATTTGGGCAAGGATTATAGGGAAGAAGAAATCCCAGC
>CANQHS010000074.1 GCA_947623795.1 uncultured Clostridia bacterium
GATACACTCCACGCGTTCGCGTTGCTCACTTGGTCGGTATGACATGAAAAAATAAGGCGAGAGGCCTTATTTTTTTGTTAGTTATTAACGATTTCTTTGATATAGTCGAAAATTGAGGCTTCGTTGTGCGTTTCAGCAGAGAGGATGTCGATTTTGTCCACAACCACTCCGTCAACGATAATTTCGACATTTCCAACAACTTCATTTTCGCTCACTTTATTTAGCACACTTGGCAAATTAAAGTTTAGGCTAAAATTAATTTCCTCATTTTTATTTACGACCAAATTATATTCGCGCTCGGCTTTAAGGTGAGCGGCTCTATCCATGCCCTTGATTTTTATAGTTTTGTTTTCAAGGTCGGCAGATGAAAAGAGAGTTTTTGTTTCAAAATTGTCGAAACCGAAATTGAGAAGATCGCTAGCAAGTTTAAATCTGTTTTGGCTGTTGTCCGCGCCTAAGACTACCGAAATAAGTTCCATGTCATTTCGCTTTGCGCCAACTGCCAAACAATATTTTGCTTGATTTGTTGAGCCCGTTTTTCCGCCAATGCAGCCCGAATAGAAACGACTCAATTTGTTCGTGTTGGTCATAACTGTGGTGCGCCCGCTTGGATGCACAAAATCTTCAAGCCAAATGGATGAAAATTCGTGATAAATGTCGAAATTCAACACCTTGTTTAAAATAATCGCTTGGTCGAAAGCGCATGAGTATGCGTCCGGAGCTGGCAAGCCGGTGCAGTTTGAATAAACCGTGTCGCAAAGCCCCAATTCGCTTGCGCGCTCGTTCATAAGGCGAACAAAATTATTTTCGCTTCCCGCAATGTATTCCGCAAGGGCAACGCTGCTGTCGTTGGCGCTCGCAACGATAACAGACTTCAACAAATCTTTAAGCAAATATTCGTTGTCCGCATCGAGGAAAATTTGGCTTCCGCCCATGCCGCTGGCGTTGGACGAAACCATAATTTTGTCGTCCAAACCTATCTCGCCCGCATCAATTTTTTCGAGCGTAATTAGAACGGTCATGAGTTTTGTGACACTTGCAATTGGCAGATGTTCGTGGCTATTTTGCTCGCATAAAACTTTGCCCGAACTTCGCTCGATGAGCACACTCGCTTTGTGCGGAATTTCGCTTGCATAAACGGATGTCGCTTGCATTTTTATGTTTGGGAGCAAGGCGATAGCAAGCACCAAAATTGGAACGATGAAAATTGAAATAAACTTCTTCATAAAAAACTCCTTACGCTATCTTTTGCAAAAGGATTTTTTTTATGTATTAAAAAGAAAAAGTTAGTTTGAGGAGGGAGAAAAGCAGGGTGTTAATTTTGTTTTCGCCTTTATGGATGATGACATCCACCGCGCCAATAATTTGGTTGCGTTTAACCGGCCCGTGTTGCGAGCTATCGTTGCTGTCCACCCAATTGTCGCCCAAAAGAAAATATTCGTCCTTGTCAAGCGTCCAAACGCCGTCCTCGCCATGTAACAAAATATAGTTTCGAATTGATTCAAAATGGGCACGCGTGCTTTCTTCGTCCCCGCTTGGAGTTTTCATAGTTTTGCCGATTGCGTAAAAAAGTTCGTCGTTTATATAAAGCGAATAATCGTTTGCGTTTTCTTCAATCCGCATCGTATCTCCCGGCAGCGCAACAAGGCGTTTTATAACCGGCTTTGCGTTCCAGCTCACATTTGCAACCACAATGTCGTGGTTCTTGATGGGCGCATACTTATTTATATAAACCATATCTCCCGCCTCGTTTGAGTCGGTCACATTTGCGTTTAAGGTTGGGTACATAGAAAATTGATAGACATCCGTTTTAACATGCGTGAAATTGAACACGATGAGCAAAATGGACATAAAAGAAAAGCACGCGATTATTACGACCAAAATGCTCGTTAAAACATTAATTAAGTTGCGCCTAAACCTATTCATTAAAAAAATTATAACAACAAAAAAATTTAAACTCAACTCATTTTAAACGCCTAACTCATATATTTTGTGAGAATTCCTCGCAAAAGCAATTGAAAACAAAAAATTTATTGAAATCTTGGCATAAAACGATTGACAAATGCGTAAACTTATGTTAAAGTAAAGTGTAAATTTAGATTAACATAAAAATGGAGGTTGAAATATGTATATAAAAAGGCATATTGAAGCAATAATAGAAAGCAACAAGAAATTATATCCTGCCGTTCTTATAACGGGACCTAGGCAAGTTGGCAAAAGCACAGTTTTGAAAAATCTTTATCCGACAACAAATTATCAAACGCTAGATAATCCTCTTTTGCTACAAACAATAAAAACCGACCCTGTTGGTTATTTGCAATTGCAACAAATCCCAACAATTATTGATGAGGTGCAAAGAGTTCCGGAGTTGTTCTTGAGTTTAAAATATATGATAGATTCAAAAAATCAAAAAGGGATGTATTTATTAACTGGGTCGCAAGGATTTGAGTTGATGAAAGGCGTTAGCGAAAGTCTTGCGGGCAGAATAGCAATATTGAACTTGTTGGGATTATCGACAAGAGAATTATGCAAAGACGATTTTTCAAGTCCGTTTATTCCAACATCGGATTATTTAAAGAACAGGAATTCAAAAATCAATTTAAATTTAAATGAGCTTTGGGAAAGAATCCACAAAGGCAGCATGCCCAACTTATGTAGTGACACAAATCTTGATTGGGAAACTTATTATGCCAATTATGTCAACACATATTTGGAGCGAGATATTCATCAACTTGAACACGTGGGGAACACTTTGTCATTTTTGCAGTTTATGACATCCCTAGCTGGCAGAACGGGCGAATTATTAAATATGGATAGTTTGGCTCGCGATGTAGGTGTGTCTGCGCCAACAATAAAAAATTGGATTTCTATATTACAAAAATCTAATATCATTTATCTATTGCAACCGTTTTACCAAAATATAAACAAACGAATAATTAAAACTCCAAAAGTTTATTTTACAGATACCGGCTTGGTGGCATTTCTTTGCAAATGGCTAACTCCACAAACACTTATGAACGGAGCTATGGCAAAAGCGATATTCGAAACATATGTCGTCAGCGAAATCATCAAATCCTATTATAATGCGGGCAAGCAACCTAATTTATATTTCTTTAGGGATACAAACGGTGTGGAAATAGATTTGTTAATTTATTTAAATGGAACATTATATCCAATTGAAATAAAAAAGACATCGTTTCCAAACATTAAAGATATAAAAAATTTCAAAGTTTTAAGCTCCTATTTCCCAGATTTGCATATTGGTGAGGGTGGCATATTGTGTATGCACGATAGTTTGCTGCCTTTGGGAGAAAACGATAAAATAATTCCAGTAAACTACATTTAGAGACAGTGGGATAAGAGAAGTTGCGGCGAACTGTTGCAAAAAGTTTTGTTTTGGTGTATAATTGAAGCATGAAAATTTTGGCAATAGAAAGCAGTTGTGACGAAACTAGTTGTGCCGTAGTTGAAAATGGCAGAACATGTCTTTCCAACATTGTCACAAGTCAAATTGACATTCACACTCGTTTTGGCGGAGTGGTGCCCGAAGTGGCAAGCAGAAATCACATAACGGCAATCGACAATGTGGTTAATTTGGCACTAAGCGAAGCGGGCTGCTCGCTTGAAAATATCGATGCAATTGCGGTCACTTTCGGCGCGGGGCTAATCGGCTCGCTTTTGGTGGGCGTTAGCTACGCAAAGGCGCTAAGCTATGTCACAAAAAAACCGCTCATTGCGGTCAACCATATATATGGCCACATTGCAAGCAACTACCTAACATATGGCGA
>CANQHS010000075.1 GCA_947623795.1 uncultured Clostridia bacterium
GATACAAAAAAGTATCCTCATAAGAATCATCCAGCAAAATATAATCGTTTAGGAAAAGACGATATTGAGTATGTTACTTTTACTCATCATGAACGAGTGAAATTAGGTAATGAGTTATATGATACTATACCATTAACGAGTAATATTGATGAAGCAGAAAGAAGAAAAAATAAAGGAATAAGTCGTGTATTTCCTAAAGTGTTTGTTGGTAAGAGGTCTGCTCTCGGTAAAGAAAATAATAAATATAATTTAACGAAAGAAGATAATTGTAAAGTTAATAATTTATTTAAAACTCTTCCAAGAGAAAATGTTCCGTATACAACTAATTCAAATAAGAAAAATAATAAAAAAAGGTAAAAAAAAAGAAAGTGCCTACAAGTCAATGACTTCATGTCGTAGGGGGCTACAAGGTATAATACCGAGCCAATCACTTTCGTATATATTATAATTTTTCCAGTTTTAAAAGTCAATACTTTTTCCAAAAAAAAATTGCGACATCGCAATAAAAATCGAGTCGGCATTTTTCCCCTTTTCTGCAAATTGAGTTTTTTTGATTGATTCAAGAAAGCGTTTGAAATTTTGTGGAAGAACACATTTTAATCAAAGTGTAAGTCCTATGAATTAAGGTAGTAGGCACGCAAACAATACTTTCAAGTTGTTTTAACAAAAATTATTTAAAAATTGAAATTTTATTTTAAAAGGAGTTAAAGAAAAAAATGGCATTTGTAAAACCTATAAGAGAAAGAGGAATTGTTATTAGTAAAAGGTATCAAGAGGCAAAACCAGCCCGAACTGATTTGAATGGTAAGGAGTGGCCTGCAGTTGAAGAGAAATATTTGGTTGAAGTTATTAGTTGTGATATTGACGATTTTAATCAAGAAACCGGTATTTTGAAAGGCACAAGGGTTGAGTATCCAACCGACAAAAAGACTTATGATAAAGTTAAGTTCGGTTCGTGGGCTAACGTAAAGTATCAAGTCAACGTATTTGGCGATAAGAACAATTATCAACCACTTATGTTCGAGTTGTTAGAAAAATAAACTTAAAAAGGAGAATTAAATGGCAAAAGAGATTTGTAAGGCAATATTGTGGGTGCTACTTGGTGCAGCCTTGACCGTTGGTATTATTTCGCTTGTTATTTGCATCGGTAGTGCTGTTAATGGTGTAAGTTTTGCACAACAGATAGTAAATTGGTTCGGTCCAAAGGCCAAAGAAATTGCCGAATCATTTATTGCTGCCAAACCATTTTTAAATCAATTTTCATTGGTTGCTTAGTAATCTATGAAAATAGTATTTTGGACAGCCCTTATTGTTCTTTTGGTTGTTTTCTTTGGGACATGGCCGCTTTCAATTCTTAGTAAAATATTTGAGTGGCTAGGTATTGCTTTAAAGTGGCTTGCAAAGGGTTTAGACTTTTTTAAATGGAACGGCATTGTGTAAAACATAAAAAGCACCAAAACGATTTTTGTATTTTGGTGCTTTTTTAAAAAATTTAAAAGGAGAAAATATGGATAAAAAAATTTTTAATATTATAATTGGTTGTTTGGCCTTTGTTGGGGCGTTTGTTTCTGTTTTGTATATCTACATTTTGGCAATGAACGTAGATATTTATACTGATACAACATCTACATATGCCTTGAGTGTTGTTGACCCACAAACGGGCGAAAAAATCCCTACCCTTTCTGTTAATTATTATGAAAATGTTAATGGAAGCGGGAAAGAAGTTGTTGAATTTAGAATAAACGCTTATTCTGATCAAAAGAAACAAACTCTTTACCGAAAAGGTTATCAATTAGTTATAGAAAAAGACGGGACATCAAATTTATATTATTATGATAGTCATGGTGATATGAGTTGGGACTCTGGTCATGTTTATGACGAAACAAATGACGAGGGTCAACAAAAAAATGCTTTCTTTTTGGAAATAGATGGTGATGTTGTTGCTGTTAGACTAGATGGTTATTATGAAACGCATAGTGTTCGTTATACCGCCGGGGATTTTTTAAAGACTACTTGGGCTTGTTTGACTGGTAACAAAGATTTGATTTCATATCATGTTGATACTGAAAGGCATTATTATACTTTTAAAGACTTTTTAATGAAGATTGCTACTATTATTAGTAGTTGTTCATATGGCACTGGAACATATGTAAATGAAATGATTGATTTGGGCGATTATCTTCACATGTATGAAGTCTCCGATGACGGACATGTCTCTGACACTCGCATTGGAAATGATGGACAAATCAATTCTTATTTTTCAATGTCTGTAAATTATAACAGAAATGGTATGGTTTATGCTGGGCAATCTATGTTCGGCAGTGTTGCGAGTGATTCCGATTTTAATATTTCTGGTGTTGAGTTTAATGTTAATTATTGGAATAAAACTATTGAATATAATTTGTCAGAATCAGATTTTGTAAAACGTTATTCTAATATTGATCAAGGTTTTTATTATTCTCTATCTACCAAGACCATAAGTGAACTTAAATCTTTTGAAGATGCAGATATGGAAATTAATATTGTCTTTGATTGTACTAAGATTAAAGACACAAATATTTTGGGTTTTGACAATTATGCTCTTTATGGCATTAAGGTTAATTCTCTTAAAATTATTGGTAATAACAATAATTTCAACCTTATGGTTGGTTGTCTTAAGGACACTGGCCTTTCTAAGATAATCACTCATAATGTAAACATAAATAACCTTTCTGGTATGGAGGTTTCATATGAAGTGGTATAGTTATTTAATTTGTTTTGCTTTAATTATTGCTGGCGTTTTTTGTTCGATAGGCATGTTTAATGTTTTTAAACACGATAGTGGTGTTTATGGTACATATGAAAGTATAGAAACCATAAATGATTATGACGAAGTGTTTAAGTTTGATAAAGGTGCTATTGCTTTTGAAACCGACGACTATGTTAATTATACTGCAAAGTTTAGTGAAATGAACGTGGATTTTGACGGTAAAGACGGAAATTATGAAGTTCTTTTTAATGGAAATCTTTTAAGTGATGTTGAAATTTACGCTGGAAAAATCACTGCAGTTATTTCGTTAAATTTTTATGATTCCTATGGGGATAAAATATGTACATCAAAAGTTAATGTTTTAATTGAATTTTTTGATAGCGATACAATCGTTACATTTACGACAAAAAATGAAAATAATTCTTATGCATACTTAAATCAATATATGAACGTAAATGGTGCTATTTTGAAAGTTGTTACAAGTGAGGTGTAGTATGGGGAAAAAATCAATATTATTGTCTTTGCTGCTAGTTGTTGTGCTTGTTGGTATTGGTGTTGGCGGCTATATGTTGTGGCCTGCAATAAATGGTGCTATAACAAAAAATAAATACTATACTAGCGAGCAAGTTCAAGATGCCTATGAAAAGGGTTATGATGATGGCATAAATAATGAAACAGAACTTAATGCTCAAATTGAGTATTACAAAAGTCTGACAGATGATTATTATAGTCAAATTGTAGGTTATCAAAGTCAAGTTGAAAATTTTAAGCAAAATGCGGTAAATCTTCAAAATAGCATTGATAGTTTAACGACATTAAAAAACGAGCATGAAAAGACTATTTCAACTTTGGAATCTGCGAATGCAGAGCAACAAGAAACAATTAAGTCTTTAAATTCTA
>CANQHS010000076.1 GCA_947623795.1 uncultured Clostridia bacterium
GCACAGAAAAATTCCTTCTACCCCCATTTTTAGCAAAATATGTACCGCCCGCATTCGCTTTAAAACTTTTGCCGCAATTGCAACAAGACTTTTTAAATTTATTAAAATTTCCACTTCCGTTACTTTTGTTAATTAACTCATTATTGCAATTTCCATAAAAACTACTTCCACCATTGCTGTTATTATTATATAAACTTCCATTTTTGCAAGTTGAGTTTACATTATTTGGATTTTTAAACTGAAATCTCTCGGGAAAACTATTGCTCGGCTGAAAACACTTAGGCATAAAAAACACTCCTTGTTTACCCATACTATGAAAAAGCAAACTCGAACGTGAAAAAGGCTCACAAAGTGAGCACTCTTTTATTTATTGTGTTTTTCAAAATTGTAGCTCGTTTTGCACATGTCGAGCAGATTGCGTTCGGCCTTCCAATTTAGTTCTTTATATGCCTTATCCGCGTTTGCGTAGCAGATGTCAATGTCGCCCGGGCGCCTATCCACGAACTTAAATTTAACCTTGTTTCCGCAAACTTGGTTATAAGCGTTCACGATATCCAAAACGGAATAGCCAATTCCCGTTCCGAGATTATAAATTTTAAGCCCACAATTTGTTTTTAACTTTTTAACGGCGCAAACATGGCCTTTTGCGAGGTCGACAACATGAATATAGTCTCTAACGCCCGTTCCGTCCTTTGTGTTATAGTCGTTGCCAAAAATGCTCAAGCACTCCAATTTCCCCGTTGCAACGCGCGAAATATATGGCATCAAATTGTTAGGAATTCCGTTTGGATTTTCCCCAATAAGGCCACTATCGTGCGCGCCGATAGGGTTGAAATATCTAAGGATTATGAAATTAAAGGATTTGTCCGAATTATATATGTCCTTTAGCATTTCCTCAATAAAAAGTTTTGTTCTGCCATAAGGGTTGGTTGCGCCCGTTTCAAAGTCCTCATAAATAGGCATAGATTTAGCCTTTCCATACACGGTTGCGCTCGAACTGAAAACGAAGTTTTTAACGCCGTGTGCGCGCATAACTTCGAGCAAATTTATGGTTGAAATGAGGTTGTTGTCGTAATAATCTAGCGGCTTTGCAACCGATTCGCCAACCGCTTTCAGCCCAGCAAAATGTATGACCGAAGTTATCTTGTTCTCGCTAAAAACTTGGTCTAAAAATTTATAGTCGCGAACATCGCCCACATAAACTTTAAAACTATTTTCGTCCAGTTTGCGCACGGGCTCAACAATTTTTTTGATTTTTTCTTTAACCGACAAATCGCTGTTTGAAAGATTGTCGATAATAACAACATCCTCGTTTGAAGTTAAAAGCTCAACCGCAGTGTGTGAGCCGATATACCCCAACCCACCAGTCAATAAAACACTCATATAATTCCCTCCACCCTCATTATACAACAAATTGATTTTATATACAACTATTTAATGTCAACAACTATCGCTTTAGATAAAATGAGTTGTTGCAAAAAGATTGACAAAAGTGGAATTGAATTTTATAATAAGAAAAATGCAAATTTCATCGGTCGAACTTAAAAATTTCAGAAACTATAGCGGGTCAAAAATTGAATTTAATGACGGCATAAATTTCATTGTTGGCGCAAACGCGCAAGGCAAAACCAACTTGCTCGAAAGCATATATCTAGCAAGCGTGGGCAAAAGTCCAAAGCATGTGAAGGACAAGCAAATCATTAAATTTAACGAGCAGATTGGAAAAATTGACCTAAATTTTTTGACCACCTCGGGCAAGAAAAACATCCAAATTTATCTCGACAAACAAAACAAAAAATCAATAAAAGTGAACAATTTAAATGTGCTCAAATTGACCGAATTCGTGGGCACGCTCTCGGTCGTGTATTTTTGCCCGGACGAGCTAAAACTCATCAAGGAAGTGCCCGAGGATAGGCGCGCATTTTTGGATATTTCAATAAGCCAATTCGACAAAAATTATCTTTATAACCTATTAAAATACGACAAAATTTTGCGCCAGCGAAACGCACTTTTAAAGAGCGACCGCAGCCCTCAAACTAAAATTGAGGAGCTAAGTTTGTTCACTCCGCAACTCATTGAAACGGCGGAAAAAATTATCGTTAAGAGGCTCGAATTTATCTCAAAATTGAAAACTTTTGCCTCAACAATCCATAAGGATATTACAGAGAGCGAAAATTTGGAAATCTCATATAGTTATCAGCCAAAATCCGACCTTTCGATTAAGGACGATTTAATTTCGCAATTCGACAAAAACTTGCCAAAAGAACTCGAACTCGGCTTTACATTATCTGGCCCGCATAGGGACGATATTGAGTTTAAAATTGATGGCATAGACGCGAAAGCCTATGCAAGCCAAGGCCAGCAACGCACAATCGCGCTCGTTGTGAAATTGTCACTTATGGAAGTAATTAAAAACGAAATTGGGGAGTATCCCGTTTTGCTTTTGGACGATGTTTTAAGCGAACTAGACAACGCGCGCCAAAATCGGCTTTTGGACTATATTTCGAAATATCAAACGCTTATAACTTGCACCCAAATCCCGCAAACAACTCTCCCCTTCCACACAATAAAAATCCAAAACGGCAGTTGTAAAGAATAATTGTCACCCTGAGCGCAGCACCATGTCACCCTGAGCGCAGTCGAAGGGTCTAAAAGGGGACCCCGCAAAACAATTTACTTGTTTTGAAGGGGAAAAGGAGTGAACAAGCCTAAGCTTACAATTGCGGAACTTGTGAAGCAATTTAGCAAAGGTGCAGTTCACGACGACGTCATACCGAGCGAAGCGTAGCGAAGTCGAGTGTATCTCTCTGTCATTCTGAGCGAGTGAAACGAGCCGAAGAATCCCCTAAATAAAAAAAGAGCGTTCGGCTCTTTTTAATTTTCCAATCCTAATAAATAATCGGCAGACACTTTGAAAAACAATGCAATATTATATAAATTTTCAATGTTTGGAATTCTCTCGCCCTTTTCCCACCTAGCAACCGCAACATTGCTAACATGTAATTGCTTAGATAATTGATTATATGTTAAATTGTTTTCCAATCTCAACTCTTTAAATCTTTCACAAAAAATTTTCATACAAAAATTTTAAAATATTTTATTGCATTTTGATTGACTATAACCATTTGGTTATATTATAATAGATTTACCAAATAGTTATCGGGTGGTTATGAAATTAAATCGAGTTGTATTGATGGGTTATTTAACAGAATGGGACAATACTGTTACATTTTCAAAATTATGTGGAATTTCTAGAATTGCATTGATGAATTATATTGATAATTTTAGAGTTGGGAAAAGAACAAAAAGAAAAATATTAATAGGCTATAATAAAGTTAGTGATGTCTTTTATGAGGAAATAGAATAAAGGTTTTTTTCACTCCGTTTGGGGGATTCTTCGCTTCACTCAGAATGACATGGGGACCCTTCGGCTACGCTCAGGGTGACATAGAGATTCTTCGACGCACTGCGTTTGCTCAGAATGACACA
>CANQHS010000077.1 GCA_947623795.1 uncultured Clostridia bacterium
ATGGACGCACTAACTCACGCAATCGAAGCCTTTATTGGGCGTAGCACCACAAAGGAAACACGAGAATGTGCTTTGCGCGCGAGCAAGCTAATTTTTGAAAATTTATTAACAGCATATAATGATGGAAAAAACTTGAAAACCAGATCGAATATGTTGCATGCTGCTTTTTTGGCGGGCATTGCATTCACAAAATCATATGTTGGATATGTCCATGCAGTTGCACACTCGCTCGGCGGGAAATATAATGTTGCTCACGGCCTTGCAAATGCAATAATTTTGCCATATATGCTTAAAAAATATGGCAAATCCGTCTATAAAAAATTATGGGAAATGGGCGTATATTGCAATTTGTTTGATAAGGAAACACCAAAAGAAATTGGCGCAAAATTGTTCATTGAAAAAATTGAAGAAATGAACAGATTGATGAACATTGGCACAACGATTCCAGAAATAAGGGAAGAGGACATAAAAGATTTGGCAAAAACAGCAGAAAAGGAAGCTAATCCGCTTTATCCAGTGCCAAAATTGTTCACCGCTAAACAGCTTGAAGAAATTTATCGCGAGGTTAAAAATGGAAACGACTAAAATTGATATGAAACTTGCCGAAATGCGTGCCTTTTTGGAACGCGGCACAATGCAAAATGTTAATGAACGCATTAAATCGCTAAAACTTCTATATAAAAATATTAAAGCGATGCAACCCGAAATTTATGCCGCATTAAAAGCCGATTTGAATAAGAGCGAAGCTGAAAGTTATATGACCGAAGTTGGCATGACACTAACCGAAATCAGCCACATGATAAAACATGTGAAAAGTTATGCAAAACCACATAGAAAACATACTCCGCTAAACAATTTCCCAGCCAAGAGTTATGTAATTCCATCTCCATATGGAGTTGTGCTTGTCATAAGCCCATGGAACTATCCTTTTATGCTCTCGCTAGAGCCGATCGTCAATGCAGTTGCAGCGGGCAATTCAGTTATTTTAAAGCCAAGCTCGTCATCAAAAAATGTTTCTGCAGTAATAGATAAACTTATAAGAAGAACTTTCGTTCCCGGCCATGTCACAACATTGCTTGATGGTGTGGACGCGTGCAACTATTTGATGGAGCAGGATATCGACTATATTTTCTATACGGGCAGCACACGCGTTGGCAAAATGGTCATGCAAAAAGCGGCGGAACATTTCATCCCAGTCACGCTTGAAATGGGCGGAAAAAGCCCTTGCATTGTGGACGAAACTGCAAACATTAAATTGACAGCAAAACGCATTGTTTTTGGAAAACTTCTAAACGCCGGGCAAACTTGCGTTGCACCAGACTTTGTTTTTTGCCATAGCACAATAAAAGATGAATTAATAAAAGAAATTTCTCGCCAAATTGTAATCCAATATGGAACGGACCCACTAACAAATCCAAATTTTCCAAAAATGATAAATAAAAAACATTTTGATTCAGTAAAAGAATTGATACCTAGCGGTGATGTCGTTTTTGGCGGAAAATTCAATGAAAAAAGTTTAAAAATTGAGCCAACGCTTTTAAATGCAACGCTAGAAAGCCCATCCATGCAAGGCGAAATTTTTGGTCCCATTTTGCCAATTATTACATACGAAAATTTGCATGAAGTTATCTCAACAATAAATTCAAATTCCAAGCCGCTTGCGCTATATATGTTCTCAAACAGCAAGAAAAATCAAAATTTGATTTTAGAAAAATGCAAATTTGGCGGAGGTTGCATTAACGACACAATTATGCACATCGCAAATCCAAATCTTGCTTTTGGCGGATTTAAGCAAAGCGGAATTGGGGCATATCATGGCAAGGCAGGATTCGACACTTTCACACACTATAAAAGTATAGTTAAAAAAGCCAATTGGCTAGACTTGCCAATGCGCTATCAGCCAAGCACAAAATTAAAAGAAAGTTTGATTAAAAAGTTTTTGAAATAACAACATTTTATTTGTCATAAAATTTTTGATTTTGTAAAATATTTTTAAAGTTTAAAAGGGGTTAAGATGAAAAGGTCAATTTATATTTTAAATTCAATTTTCCTCGCATTGATTTTAGTTGGCGACATATGCTACATAAATTTTGGAACAACTTGGCTTAAGGGCATAACAAGCGCAATGTTCGTCCTGTTGGCAGTTTTCAATCTAGTTTTTGCCATAAAACTGAAACAATGCAAAACAAAATTTTCCGTTTTGCTATTAATCGGGCTAGTGTTTGCCATGCTTGGAGACATTTTGCTTGAAATCAACTTCATAACCGGCGCAATATTGTTCGCTGTAGGGCATGTGTTCTTTTTCATAAGTTATATGTTCTTGGTGAAATTTAGCTGGCTTGATTTAATTTGTGGGGCAGTGATTTTTGTGCCGTCCGTCTTGTTCATAGTGCTCGCTCCAATATTCAATTTTAGCGTATTGATGGAAATTGTTTGCGTTGTCTATGCAATAATAATTTCGCTAATGGTCGGCAAGGCTGTTAGCAATTTAATAAGGCAACGCAACTTGTTGAATTTGATTATCGTTATTGGTAGCGCCCTGTTCTTCTTTTCGGATTTAATGTTGCTGTTGAACGTTTTTGCGGGACTCCCAAGAATTGCTGACATCTTTTGCTTGCTAACTTACTATCCAGCCGAATTTTTGCTCGCCCATTCAATAATCACGCCGGCTCTATACTCGAAAAAATAAATCTAATTTGTCATAATATAGATAGTCAATTTAATAAAAAGTCAAATCAAAAATTAAACTAATTAAATGCGTTTTTAAAAAATTTTAAAAAAACTGTTGACAAATAATTTTTTGTGTGCTAAAATGTGTTTCGTAAAAGTAGGAGTTACCACTTCTCACCTTGAAGCATAAGCGACAATGGTATATAAAAATTGAATCAATTTAATTTTTATTTGAGGTGTGGGTTCTTACATAAAGAAACCCATTTTTTTGATTTAGGAGGGAAATTGAAAGAATCACTTAAAAATGAGCAAATTGTTTTAGCCGAAGTTCGCCTTATTGGAGCAAACAATGAGCAACTAGGGCTTATGAGCAGCTCAAAAGCGCTCGAAATCGCAAAACAAAACGAGTTGGATTTGGTGCTCATCGCGCCGGAAGCAAAGCCGCCCGTTTGCCGCATTATGGATTATGGCAAATATAGATTTGATGAACTAAAAAAACTAAAGGACCAAAAAAAGAACCAAAAAGTTCAAAAAGTTCAAGAAATGCGTTTGAGCATGACCATAAGCGACCATGACCTTGGCTATAAAGCAAAACAAGTTTGTGAATTTTTAAAAGAGGGCAGCAAAGTTAAAATAAGCATC
>CANQHS010000078.1 GCA_947623795.1 uncultured Clostridia bacterium
TAACATAAAAGGAGAAAACTTGTTCATCGGTAAACCTAAAATGAACCCCCAGACTATCTGGGGGTTTTATTATACAATAAAACAGCCAGAAATGGCTGTTAATAATATTAAAAAGGGTGCGTATAAAGACCCTAGCAGTCCGCCACACAAAACCCAAGTCGAACATCTAAAAGTTTGGTTTAGGTTTTTGTTTTTTTGCAAAATTTACATGGTAAACAGATGTTTTGTTTTTGAGTATATCTATGGTATAATAAAACTATAGAACTATAAGGAGATGGTGTATGAAACAGTTAACATATGTGACAGGGAATAAATATAAAATCGAACTAGCAAAAAGAATTTTAACACCTTTGGGATTCGAAATTTTACAAAAGAAAATTGCTTGTCCAGAAATTCAAGATGATGACATAGAAAATGTGTCCAAATATTCAGCAAAATATGCAGCAGAACTATTGAAAGTGCCCGTTATCAAAAACGACAGCGGACTTGTGGTCGAGGCTTTAAATGGTTTTCCTGGACCGTATACATCTTACATAGAAGACACAATCACAGAAGATGGAATTTTAAAATTAATGGCAGGCGAGCGAAATAGAAATGCCCATTTTTTGGAAGTCATTTCTTATTGTGAGCCGGGATGCGAACCAATTTCGTTTGTTTCAAAAACCAAAGGGTATATTTCGGCTAACAAACGAGGGGAATATGGCTGGAGTTTTGATAAAATTTTCATCCCATGTGGACAAGATAAAACGCTAGCACAATATGAAGATGACGAGAGATGGGAATTTTGGTCAAACGATGCATATTTAAATTTAAAAAACTATCTGGAAAAACAAGATATCATTAAAAAATAAGAAATTGGACAAATAAACATTTCTGAAAATAATGCTTTGTTTAACTATTTATGCAAAGCATTAACATCAAAAGGCGATGCACCGTTTATGGGTGGATATGCCACAATTGCTGGGAGCATGAAAAATTACTTCTCAAAACTTTGGACTATTCAAATAGAAATAAATTGTTCAATTACAAGTGCAAAATCACTAATAGACAAATGGAATCTTTTAATTGATTTGCTCTTAGATTTTATAAATAAAATTGAAAATAATTATTAGCTAATTCTCGACTTTGACAATAGAAAATTGTTTGATTATGAGATTGCGCTGTGATATAATAGAGGGGTCGAAGAGGATTTTAGCAATTTATAGGAAAGTTGCAAATTTAAAAAGGAGAATATATGAGATTTTTAAGAACATATTTGGACACCATTATAATAAGCCTATTTGAAATTGTGGCAGGTATTTTACTTATGATTAAGCCCGTTGAATTCACTTCTGGGATAATCATTTTTGCCGGTGTGATTCTCATGATTTTAGGACTCACCAGCATAATTAAATACTTTTTTGCGAATGCGGGTGAAGCTGCTTTAAGGCAATTGCTCAGCAAAGGTATAATTGCAATTTTAATTGGCATTTTCTGTGCCTTTAATACCAAATGGTTTATTTCAGTTTTCCCAATTCTTACAGTTGTTTATGGCGTATTAGTGCTATTCGTTGGCGTTCACAAAGTTCAACTCACAATCGATTGCATACGCTTGAAGACAAAAAAATGGTATTTGCCCGCAATCAGTGCAATATTATCAATTGCGCTTGCCATTGTGATTATCGCTAACCCATTTACTTCAACTCAAATTTTGTGGTGCTTCACAGGAATCACAATAATCGTTGAAGCCGTTTGCGACATCGTTGCCATGATTGTTGATGCTTGCAGCAACAGATAAAAAGAACTAGCAACTTGCTAGTTTTTTTATTGTTCTCATTGATTAGTCAAAATTATTCAAACTTAATTTGTGGTGATTGACTTTACATAAATTAATTTAGTGCGACGAGTTAAATTAAAAAACAAATTGAAAAATTAAAAACGAAATTTTTAAATTTTCTTTACTGTTTTAAAGTTATGTGCTATAATAAGCAATAATTAAAAGGATTTACTATGGAATTTGTAAGGCCAAGACCAATTTTCCCAAAGCGTGCAGTTATCACATCTGGCATGCCATATGGGAACAAAATGCTGCATTATGGGCATGTTGGTATGACGCTCCGTGCCGATGTTTTTGCCAGATTTTTGCGCGATAGAATTGGAAAAGACAATGTCATTTTTGTGTCAGGAACGGATTGCTATGGCACAACGTCAATTGAGGGATATAGAGCCATTAAAGACACAAGCAATTTTAACTCGATTGCCGACTATGTGCGATATCATCATGAAAAGCAAAAACAGACTTTTTTAAACTATGAAATTGGCTTCAATTTTTTTGGTGCTTCAGCACTTGACAGAGCGGGAGAAATACACAAAGACACAAGCAAATGGTTCATCGAAACGCTATACAGTAACAAGATGGTCAGCAAACGCAACTCGTATCAATTTTATGATAAAAAACTAAACCTAATTTTAAATGGCCGCCAGGTTGTTGGCAAATGCCCTATCGAAGGTTGCCTTAGCGAACACGCATATGCAGATGAATGCAGTTTGGGTCATCAATACATGCCAGAAGATTTAATCGACCCAATAAGCACACTTTCTAATGAAAAACCCGAACTTGTTAAAGTGGAAAATTTCTATTTTAACTTGCAAGATTGCATCCCAGACTTGGAAAATTGGATTGCATCGATTGAAAAAAATGCGGATACTCCATCTTTTATGGTTAAGGAATTAAAGGAATTCTTTAAAAAGCCAGAAATTTACATCAAGCGCGAATATCTAGCAAAACTAAGCGAGATAAAGGCAGAATTGCCACCCTATACTGACATAACCAAAAACGAAAAAATGCCAAGCATTACAATTCAATTTGAAAAGTTAAGCGAACGCGAACTTGCTTGCGAAATTTTAAATAAGCACGAAATTAGATATAGAACGGGAAAAACTCTCACTCCATTTAGGCTCACCGCGAACATCGATTGGGGTGTTCCTTGTCCAGAAATTGACGGGTTGAAAGACCAAACTTTTTATGTTTGGCCAGAAAGTTTATGGGCGCCAATTTCATTTTGCAAAACTTATCTTGAAAGCATAGGCAAACCAGCCGATGAGTGGAAGAAATATTGGTGCAGCAAAGACGCACAAGTTTATCAATTTATTGGCGAAGATAATTTATATTTCTATGGACCAGCTCAACAAGCGATGTTTTTGCATATGCAAGGCAAAAATCCGAGCATTGAACCAAAAGATGGCGTGCTTAACATAACCAAAATTTGTCCAATTAAATCGATTCTTTATATGAATCAAAAAGCGAGTTCATCTGGCAGTTTGAA
>CANQHS010000079.1 GCA_947623795.1 uncultured Clostridia bacterium
TTTCTTTAAATTGTTGTCTTTTTGATACATAACTTTTGCAAGGTCAAGGCATTTGTTGCTATATCCCCATTCGTTGTCGTACCACGCCACAAGTTTTACAAATGTTGGGCTAATCATGATGCCTGCTTTTTCGTCAAAAATGCAAGTGTGTTTATCTCCAATAAAGTCGCTTGAAACAACTGGCTCGTTCGTATAGCCAAGCACATCTGGAATAATGCTTGTTGCGTATTTTTTCATTGTTTTGCAAATATGCTCATATGTTGTTGGCTTTTTAAGTTTAACCGTGAAATCCACCACACTGACATTAATTGTTGGAACTCTAAAACTCATCCCGGTCAATTTTCCATTGAGATGTGGAAGCACTTCGCCCACCGCTTTTGCTGCGCCCGTTGAACTAGGGATTATATTTGCACTTGCGGCTCTGCCACCACGCCAATCTTTTTTGGAAATCCCGTCCACGGTCAACTGCGTTGCGGTGGTGGAGTGGATTGTGCTCATCAAACCTTCTTCCACGCCATAAACATCGTCAATCACTTTAACAAGTGGGGCAAGGCAGTTTGTTGTGCAACTTGCGTTGGAAACAACTTTCATGCTGCTTTCATAATTTTGCTCATTAACACCCATAACAAAGGTTGGGCAGCCCTTGCCAGGCGCGCTGATGATAACTTTTTTTGCACCGCCTTTTAAGTGTCTCATTGCGTCTTCTGCTTTCGTGAACACACCCGTGCATTCAATAATATATTCCGCGCCAGCGGATTTCCAATTTATTTTGTCCGGCTCTTTTTCTGCGAAAAATTTAACGGGCTTTCTGTTTAATTTAAGATTCCCCGTGCTGTCAACCTTAAGTTCGCTATTAGATTTCCCATGCACGGTGTCATATTTATATAGATAGCAAGCATAGTCTGGTGTAAGAAATGGGTCGTTTATTGCCACAACCTCAACATCATCGCGCTCCGCGCTCGCGCGCATAACCAGTCTGCCAATTCTGCCAAAACCATTAATTCCAATTTTAACTTTCATAATTCCCCCTTAAAAAATATTCTATATGAAGCCAAAAAATTTGTCAAATATATTTTTAATTTTTTCCAAAAGGTTAAAAATTAAAATATGAAAATTATAAGTCTAGCTCTGATTTGTTTTTTTGCTTATATTTTAGGCTTGTTTTTTCTGTTTTTTGCTATGAAACTCAAAAATTTCATAACAAAACCAATCAAAAATGCAAAAGTGAACAAATATGGGATTTCGTTTTCATCAACATCTCGCCATAAACTAAAATTATACGATGCTAAAATTTTGGAATTGGGAAACTCAATATATCTAAAGCAAAATGACAAAACAATCGTAATAAAAAACGCCACGAAGTCAATAAAAACAAAAAAATACTTGTATTTTTCCTCTTTGGGGGAAACTAAAATCATTTTCAATACCAAAAGTTTTTATAAATATTTCAACATTGAAATAAAGTCGCAAACTTTCGATTTGACCGAATTAAAACATAAATCAATTAATGAAATGCTAAACAATCTTTTTGATTTAAACAATTGCTACGAATTGAAACGCTATCTAAAAATTATTATCGACATTTTAAATATTCGCATAACAGACAACAAAATATCCGTTAAAAAGAACGATTTTAACCTAACTTTTCAATTAATTTATAAATTAAACAATCAAATTAAGAAAATCAACATTGGCGAAAGTTTTTAAGTCAAATTAGATTTTTTATATTCTATTTCTATTGCAAATGTAATTTGTTGAAAAATTTTTCTGTTTATGTTAAAATAATAAAAATTGGAGTTAAAAATGGATAGTTTATTTGAAAATTTACATAATGATAAAAAACCGCTCGCAGAAAGAATGCGCCCTATCGCACTAGATGATGTCGTTGGCCAACAACACATACTTGGCAAAGGCAAGTTGCTTCGCAGGCTCATTGAGGCAAAGCGAGTGCCAAGCGTTATTTTCTATGGACCTCCCGGCACAGGCAAAACAACTCTTGCTAGGATTATTGCCGACACAAGCAATTCAAACTTTGTTAAACTTAACGCAATATCAAGTGGGGTGGCGGAAGTTAAGGAAGTTATGGAAAAAGCAAAATCCGACTTCGAGTTGTTTGGCAAAAAAACATACTTGTTATTGGACGAGTGCCATAGGTGGACAAAAGCGCAAAGCGATAGTTTGCTTGCAAGTTTGGAAAATGGGTATATCATATTCGTTGGTTGCACAACTGAAAATCCTGCCTATAGCATGACACGCGCAATTGTTTCGCGATGCAGTGTGTTCGAATTTAAGCCATTAGACATTGCGGACATAAGCGCAGTTTTAAAACGCGCACTTGAAAAGGACGAAGTTTTAAGCAAATTTAAAGTTAAAATTGATGATGATGCGCTCACTTATTTTGCGACCGCTAGTGGTGGTGATGTTCGTAGTGCGTTAAATGGGCTAGAAATTGGCGTTATAACGACGAAAGCGGGCAAAGACGGACAAATTATCATCACAAAGGAAATTGCAAGCGAGTGCCTTCAAAAAAAGGCTCTAACGCTTAATGATGATGTTTATTATCACATACTTAGCGCATTTTGTAAGAGTTTAAGGGGTAGCGACACAACTGCGGCTTTATACTACGCAAATAGGCTGATTGAGGCGGGCGTGGAACCACAGGTGATAGCACGCAGACTCATTGCGCATAGCTCGGAAGACGTCGGATTAAGTGCACCAAATGCTTTGGTGCAATCTTGCTGTGCCTTATATGCTCTTGACCATTTGGGTATGCCAGAAGGCAATTTGGCGCTTACTCAGGCAATAATTTATGTTTGTGAATCGCCAAAGGATAACCGCGTGGTTATTGCTAAGGATATGGCAGAGGACGATGCGCGCAACCACGCTGATGATAGAATACCGGATTATTTGAAAAATCACACTGAGGCAAGCAAGAACTACAAATATCCGCACGATTATGGCGGGTGGGTAGAACAACAATATTTGCCAGACAGTTTAAAGGATAGAAAATATTTCACGCGTAAAGAGAAAAAATAAACCAATGTTTGACATTAAATTGAATATTTATTAAAATTATAATGGATGCGTTTTAAAAAACAATTTTTGTCCATTATAATTTTTTGCCAAGTTTTGTTTATCTCGCTTGGCTTTGGTTTTTTAATCTCAAAAAATGAACAACCGAACATAACAGCATTTGCAACGCAAGAAAGTGAAATTATATCTCAAACTGCTCCTGAAAACTTGGTTGACCTTCAAAAAGCAAGCGATGCTC
>CANQHS010000080.1 GCA_947623795.1 uncultured Clostridia bacterium
GAGAAAAGAGCGGCTCGCTTATAACAATCAATCGCGCAATAGATTATGGGCGAGAAGTTTTTGCTGTCCCTGGACGAATAGATTCCCCAATGTCGGCTGGAACAAACAAAATAATCAACGAACTTCCGCCAATAATAACCTTATCAGCAGACAAAATTTTGGATTTTTTGCAAATTAAAAAGGAAAATTCGAAAAATTCTTTTGTTCAACTTGACTTGAACGAGCAAATTGTATTAAATTATATCACGGCTGAGAAAAGGACATTTCAAGAAATTTTAGATCATACAAAACTCAAAACGAGCGAACTCAACAGTATTTTATTAAATCTTGAAATGAACGGTGTTATAACCAAATTGGCAAATAATAGCTATATTAAGAATTAAGGAAATAATAATGAAATTAGTATTTATAGAAGGACCAGGTAAACAAGAATCAATAAAAAAATATTTAGGACCAGAATATGTAGTTTTTGCAACAAAAGGCCATGTCCGAGATTTGCCTGCAAATAGTTTTGCAATCGATTTGGACAATAATTATGAACCTACATATGAAATTATTCCAAACAAGAAAACAACAGTTGACCAGCTAAAAAAATTGGCACAAAAAGCAGATGCAATTTATCTAGCAAGCGACCCGGATAGAGAAGGGGAAGCCATTGCTTGGCATTTGGCAACCATATTGGGGCTAGATAAGGATGCAAAAGTGCGCACAGCATTTAATGAAATAAGCAAAAAAGTGGTTAATGCAAGCATAAATGACCCTCAACCTATCAATTATGATTTAGTAAACGCACAACAGGGCAGGCGAGTTCTTGATAGAATCATGGGCTACAAGTTAAGCCCTCTTCTTTCAAAGAAAATTCATGGCAAACTTAGCGCAGGACGTGTGCAATCCGTCACACTAAAATTGGTTGTGGACAGAGAAAAAGCAATCAAAAACTTTGTTCCAGAGGAATATTGGAATATTTCAGCCGAACTAAATAAGGGCGGAGAAAAATTTAAGGCCGACTTAGTGCAATATAAAGATAAAAAACTCGAAGTTAAAAACAAAGAGCAAGTTGATGAGATATTAAAAGTTATTGAACCAGCAGAATACAAAGTTGGTTTAGTTAAACGCCAAGTGAGCTACTCAAAACCACCAGCACCATATATAACAAGTAGTTTGCAACAAGACGCACTTTCAAAATTAAAAATGACCTTGTCGGGCTATACAAAAACCGCACAATCGCTGTATGAAGGCGTTATGATAAAAGGCGAGGGTAAAACAGCTCTTGTAACATATATCCGTACAGATAGTACCCGTGTTAGCACGGATGCACAATTTATGGCCCGCGACTACATTATGGAGCATTTTGGCAAGGAATATCACCCAGGAAAATTTAACGAGTTCGCCACCAAACAAGGCGCACAAGATGCCCACGAAGCCATAAGGCCAATAAATTTGAAATATACGCCAGAATATTTAAAAGATAAAATAGATGAACAGTTTTTAAAGCTCTACACGCTAATTTTCAATCGCTTTGTAGCAAGTCAAATGAGTTGGGCACAATATGACAGTTTAACAGTTGACATTTTAGCAAATGATTATAAATTCCGTTCAACCGGCAAGGCTCTCATTTTTGACGGCTTCACGAAACTATTAAAACCGCAAGATGAAGAGAAAAACGGCATAAATATTCCAGCGTTAGCGGAAGGTGAGGTCGTTGTCAAAAACAAAATTAAAACCGAACAAAAATTCACAAAACCACCCGTTCGATTTACATCTGCAACATTAACACATGAAATGGAAGTCCAGGGTATTGGCCGTCCTTCCACATATGCGGCAACAATAACCACACTTTTTAATAGGGAATATGTAAAAACTGAAAAGAACTATATTGTTCCGACCGACTTGGGCATACAAGTTACCGAATATTTGGAAGAATATTTTAAGCAAGCCATGGACATAAAATTTACAGCCGATATGGAAAAAGAATTGGACGATGTTGAACTTGGTAAAGCAAAGTGGCAAGAAATTGTTGATAAATTCTACACTGATTTCTCTAAACAGCTCGATTATGCTAGTCAACAATCTGGCATAATATTGCAAAAATCTACACCCGAGCCAAGCGATATAAAGTGCGATAAATGCGGCGCAATGATGGTATACAGAGAAGGGAAATTCGGTCGTTTCCTTGCTTGTTCAAACTTCCCACGTTGCAAAAACACAAAAAATTTAAACGAAAATGAAATTAAGGAAACCGGAATTTGCCCAAAATGCGGTGGAGTTGTTAGCGCAAAACATAGCAAGCGCGGGAAATTGTTCTTTGGTTGCAACAACTATCCAAAATGTGACTACATTTCTTGGGACTTGCCTTTAAATAGAGTCTGTCCAAAATGTGGCAAAAATTTATTTAAAAAATTTGGCAACAAGCCTAGCGTTTATTGCCAAAACAAGGACTGCAAATATGTTGAAAGTTAATATAATTGGTGCAGGCCTTGCGGGCAGTGAGTGTGCTTTGTATTTGGCAAATAAGGGCTACAAAGTCAACCTCTACGATATAAAAGGCCAGAGTTTAACTCCGGCTCACCATAGCAATAATTATGCGGAAATCGTGTGCAGCAATTCACTTAAAAGTGACGATGAGAATACCGCATCTGGTGTATTTAAAAGAGAACTTACACTATTAGGAAGTAATCTTCTTAAAACTGCCTATGAGAATCAAGTGCCAGCGGGGCAAGCCTTAGCGGTGGATCGTGAGCTGTTTTCGGCAAGTGTTACAAAACAAATTAATGAAAACAAAAACATAACGACACATTGCGGCGAAATCTCAAGTTTTGAGCCGAACGCAATAACGGTAGTTGCAACAGGTCCGCTCACAACTCAAAATATGTGTGATGCATTGAAAGAGATTATAGGCAGCGATTTTTTGTATTTCTATGACGCTGCATCTCCTATTATTGATGCGGAAACTATTGATATGAACATCGCATTTATGGCAAGCCGATACAATAAGGGCGATGGTGATTATATCAATTGCCCAATGAATAAGGAAGAATACGCTAAATTTTACAATGAACTTATAAATTCAAAAGTGGTTGAACTCCATAACTTTGAAAAGAAAAACAAGTTTGAGAGTTGTATGCCAATTGAAATTATGG
>CANQHS010000081.1 GCA_947623795.1 uncultured Clostridia bacterium
CCGCAGTGGGGAGCGGAGCCTGCAAGTGCCAATCGAGCAAGGGCAAATACTTTTGCTCGGCGAGATATTAACTTGCAAAGGCGAGCAGTTTGTTCCTTTTCCCCTTCAAAACAAATAAATTGTTTTGTGGTGGACCCTTTTAGATTCTTCGACGCACTGCGTTTGCTCAGAATGACAGAACGAGATTCTTCGACTCCGCTTACGCTACGCTCAGAATGACAGGACACTAGCGTTTGATGATGATTTTTTCGCCGCCTTCTAGGGTGGAAGGCAAGTTTTTGTTTAGGCGGAGTAGGTCGTCGAGAGTGACTTTTATGCGTTTGCAAAGTTCCCACATGCTCTCATTTGGGCGCGCAAGATAAATTTGATAGTCATATTCGCTAAAATCCACCGCCTTCCCGATGCTTATGTTGTCAATCATCTCGCGGCTTGTTTTTTCGTAGATTGCAAGATTGATATTTAGAGTGTATTCAAGTTCGATAATCGTGCCGCGTCGAGCCTTAACCTTGCTATCTAAAATCGAGATTGAAATGTGATTGCAATCAAGACTGCTCAGTTCAATTTTTGTGTCGATAACAAATGGCAGTTCGGTCTGCTTATGCTGACAAGTTTTGTTCTCGTCGAGATATGTCAAATGCGAACTCAAAATCCCTTCGACGAAAAGCGTTCCGTCCTTAACATAGGTGTTGGTGATTTCTGGCGAGAGATTTAGGTTGCATAAAATTTCGTCAATTGCGGGCTCGCTATCTGCCAAATTCATTTCGCCCGCAATCGTTTCTTGCACGCGCTCGCACCTAACTTGTGTGTTAAATTCGCGCTGGGTGAGAGTAAGGTCAACCTCGTTGTCCGTGCTGTACATATCGTCAATCACATCAATCGAAATCGACTTAACCGCCACGCCATAAACGCAAATTGTGTTGGTCACGCTAACCACGCTGTTGCCGTCCTCCATTTCGGTTGAAAGGGTGTCCTTGTTTTTGTTGAGATGGAAACTTAAATCCAAAACGCTGTCTTTAGTAAGCCCTTGAATTGGGAGTTCGGTTTTAACATTAAATGTGTCGCTAAACTCTTTTATTTCATTCGTTTCGTCCTTGCTCGTTTCATAAACAAGGCGGGCAAACATTTTGCCTTCAACAACCGCGTAGTCGTCAAAAGCGGTGACTGCACTCGGGCAAAAATGCGCGTTGTAGCTCAAAATTTTGCTTATTGCGTCCTTAGTTTCAAGGTTGATTGTGTATTCAAAACTGCTGTCCACCACGCACGAAATTGTTGATGTGTCAATCTCACTCTTTTTAACAATCATATTTTCGAAATTGTTTTTCGTGTTGAGCGACACATTTATATATAACATAGGATAAATACAGATATCTACATTTATTTTTAAGTTCCCATCGCTAGAAAGCACGGTGTTGTTGAGCGAAATGTCCGCAACATTGAGATGGCAATCCGCGGTGAGCGCATCATCCACAATCGTTTCGCTAAACGATGTGCTGTCCGCAATCGTGTTCGTGATGTTGTCCGTGTCGATATACAAAACTTTAACGCCAAGTTTCCCCGTCAAGATTGCCTTCCCGTTTCCGCACTCGACCTTTTCATCATAGACAAAACTCTCCACATCAAGAATCGTCTTGATGTTCACATTGCTGTCGATCGACAAATTTATTGTTGAGCTGAAATTTTGTTTTGCCAAATTTTTGGCGTATGTAATTAAAACGCTATCGGTATTTTCCATAAAAATCTCCTTCTTAATTAATGTATAAATCAAGGCTTGCGTTTATGCGTAAAATTTTTATTTTTTTGCGCGAAACTTTTTTGCGCGTAAAATTTTTCTTTATATTTGTTTTTCATTTTCGCAATGTAAATTAAAAACTTTTCTCGCGCCATTAAATTTTTATTTTTTTCTCGCGCATTATATAAAATTATTCGAAATAAAAATAATTATTTTTTTCTTTTAAATTAAAAAATGAAAAATAATTTGAAAAATCTTCATCAAAACAAAAAAATTTATTAAATATTTATTTATATTTTATTTTTTTAATATCAATTCGACATTTTAATAGGAAAAACAATAAAAAATAATATAAAAAACAAAATTAATATAATTTTTTCTTTCCGCTTTTCTCGCGTTTTTGCTAGTATTATCTACGTGTAAACTACACTTAAAAAAGGGGAATATTATGAAAAAAATTACTTTACTACTAGCAGATGAGGACCAAAACAACTTGGGCGAGATGATTAAAAACTTCACAAGCGAAAATTATGAAATTTTGGCCACCACTAGTGACGGTGAGGAACTTATTCAACTCATAAAAGAGCATAAGCCAGACGTTACAATCATGGACATTGTTTTGAAAAAATGCGATGGGTTCAAAGTTCTTGAAAGCGTGAAAGATGTTAGAACGAACATAATAATTCAATCGTCGCTCTCTATTGATGGCTTTATTAATAAAGCGATTTCTCTTGGTGCAAAATATTATTGCATCAAGCCTTTCGACATCGACACATTGAAGGACAGAATTGCGGACATCATGAGCGAAAAACAGCAAGCAAAAGTCTTTTTTAATGGCAAATCCAACCAAATTGAGGAAAAGATAACAAACATTTTCATCACGGTGGGAATTCCTGCCCATATTAAGGGCTATCAATTTTTACGTGAGGCAATAAAACTTGCAATTGCCAATCCGGACATCATCAACTCGATAACAAAAAAGCTCTATCCAACCATTGCTGAAAAATACGACACAAGTGCGTCCAAAGTTGAACGCGCAATTCGCCACGCAATCGAAGTGGCTTGGAATAGGGGGAAAATTGAAAATATCAACAACTTGTTTGGCATAAAAGTTTATTCGAGCAACGAAAAACCAACCAACGGGGAATTTATCGCCCTCGTCGCCGACAAGATGCTAATCGAGGGAGCCTAGGCGAGCAATTCGCCTTCTTTTATCAAAACCGCAAGTGTGCGGTTTTTTCATTTTTAGGCGATTGCTCGCCCTCTATGAGGGACATGCTCGCCTTTGCAAGTTGATATCTCGCCGAGCAAAAGTATTTGCTCTTGCTCGATTGGCACTTGCAGGCTGCGCTC
>CANQHS010000082.1 GCA_947623795.1 uncultured Clostridia bacterium
GCATTGATGGATCAAATCAACCCAGTTGCAAGTTTGAGGCACAAACGCCGTTTGTCATCTGCTGGTCCTGGTGGCGTTAAACGCGAAAGAGCAACGGTTGAAGCTCGTGATATTAACCCATCTCACTATGGACGTATCTGCGTGGTTGAAACACCAGAAGGTCAACAAATTGGTTTGATGACATCTATCGCTGCATACGCACGCGTTAATAGATATGGATTTATTGAAACTCCATATAGAAAAATAGATGCAAAAACAGGTAAATTGACAGATGAAGTTGTATATTTGATGGCAGACGAAGAGCGCGGACATTATATTGCACAAGCAAATGTGCCATTAAATGCAAACAAGACATTAAAAGATGGCATTGTTGAGTGCCGCCACAACGGACAAGCTGAACGCGTTGACGCAAGCATGATTGACCTTGTGGATTTGAGCCCAAGACAGTTGTTGTCGGTTGGCGCGGGATTGATTCCGTTTGTTGAACACTGTGCCGCAAACCGCGCATTGATGGGAACGAACATGCAGTGCCAATCTGTGCCATTAATTAGGACGGAAAGCCCAATTGTCGGAACAGGCATTGAACATAAAATTGCGGTTGACTCTGGCGCTTTGATTTTGGCAGAACAAGATGGCGTTTGCAAATATGTTTCTGCTGACTACATCACAATGGAATATGCTGACGGAAGCATTGTTAATCATAAATTAAGAAAGTTTGAACGCACAAACGAAAAAGCATGCTTTAACCAAAAACCACTTGTTAAACATGGCGAAAAGGTTAAAAAGGGCGATGTTCTTGCCGATGGTGGCTCAACGGATAAAGGCGAGCTTGCACTTGGCAAAAACATGACAGTTGCGTTCATGAACTGGGAAGGTTATAACTTCGAAGATGCTATCCTAGTTAACCAAAGAATCGTTCGTGATGATGCTTTCACTTCAATCAGCATTCAACAAGTTAAAACAGAAGCAAGAACAACCAAACTTGGCGATGAAGAAATAACAAGAGATATCGCCGGTGTGGGCGAAGATGCTTTGAAGAACTTGGATGAAAACGGAATTGTTCGCATTGGAACAGAAGTTAAAGTTGGCGATATATTGGTCGGCAAAGTAACTCCAAAAGGAGAAACCGACCTAACTCCAGAAGAAAGACTATTAAAAGCCATATTTGGCGAAAAGACAAAAGAAGTTAAAAACACATCACTAAAAGTTCAACATGGACAAGAAGGTGTGGTTGTTGGCATAGAAATTTTGTCAAGAAAAAATAAGGATGAACTCGATGCTGGCGTTAATATGATGGTTAAAGTTTACATCGCTCAAAAACGTGTGCTTCAAGTGGGCGATAAACTTGCCGGACGTTACGGAAACAAAGGTGTTATATCTGTCGTTTTGCCAGAATGCGATATGCCTTATATGGCAAATGGCGAAACGGTTGACATTGTGCTTAACCCACTTGGCGTTCCATCTCGTATGAACTTGGGCCAATTGTTGGAAATGCACCTAGGTTGGGCAGCAAAGAGCCTCGATTGGAAAGTTGCAACTCCAGCGTTTGATGGTGCAACCGAAGAAGAAATAAAAGAACTATTAAAAGCAAACAACTTGCCAGAAGATGGCAAAATGCAATTATATGACGGAAGAACCGGCCTTCCATTTGAAAATAAGACCACAGTTGGAACAATGTATATGTTAAAACTTGACCACATGGTGGACGATAAAATCCATGCGCGTGGCATTGGAACATATGCACTTATCACTCAACAACCTCTTGGTGGACGTAGTCAACTCGGTGGTCAACGTTTCGGTGAAATGGAAGTGTGGGCATTGGAAGCTTATGGCGCTTCAAGATTGTTGCAAGAAATGTTAACAATTAAATCGGACGATGTCGAAGGGCGTATTAAGACTTATGAAGCCATCGTTAAAGGTGAGCCAATTCCAGAACCTGGCATGCCAGAATCGTTTAAAGTTTTGGTTAAGGAAATGCAAGGCCTATGCCTAGATGTAAAGATCTTGACAGCCGATAACCACGAACTTACAATCAACGAAGTTAGCGAAGAAGGCGAAGAAGTTAGCGCAGTTGAGCCTGTTAATAAGCAATCGCTTGAAGATGTCACTCTTGAATTTGACGATATTCAAAACGAATATGAAAACGATGTCAACTCCACATTTGACGATAGCGACTTGTTTGACGATTTGGATGATGAATAAGATTAAAGTTTAAAATTAAGCAAAATTTAGGAGAAATTAAATGTTTGAATTAAACAATTTTGACTCTATCCGTGTTGGGATCGCATCCCCAGAGATGATAAGATCTTGGAGTAGGGGTGAAGTTACCAAACCAGAAACCATTAATTATCGTACGCAAAAGCCAGAAAAAGATGGTCTATTTTGCGAACGCATTTTTGGCCCTAAAAAGGACTGGGAGTGCCATTGCGGAAAATATAAACGTGTTAGATATAAAGGCGTTGTGTGCGATAAGTGCGGCGTTGAAGTAACTCGAAGCAAAGTTAGGCGTGAACGTATGGGTCACATCGAGCTTGCAACCCCAGTAAGCCACATCTGGTTCTTTAAAGGCGTTCCAAGCCGAATTGGCATTGTGCTTGACATGAGCGTTAAACAACTTGATGAAGTGCTTTACTATGTAAGTTATGTCGTGCTTGATCCTAAAAACACAGAATTTACCTATAAACAAGTCATCAGAGATAGGGAATATCGCGAGGCTGTTGAAAAATATGGTCCAAACGGTTTCCGTGCGGGTATGGGTGCTGAGGCAATAAAGGAATTGTTGAATAACATCGACCTTGAAAAAGAGCGCGATGAATTGAACAAACTTATGCACACATCAAAGGGTCAAAAGAAACTGAGAGCAACAAAAAGGCTTGAAGTTATCGATGCATTTATCAAATCTGGCAACAAGCCAAGTTGGATGATTCTTGATGTTATTCCTGTTATCCCACCAGATTTGCGTCCATTGGTGCAAATTGATGGCGGCAAATTTGCTGCAAGCGATTTGAACGACCTATATCGTAGAGTTATCAACCGAAACAACCGTTTGAAAAAACTCATGGAG
>CANQHS010000083.1 GCA_947623795.1 uncultured Clostridia bacterium
GGTAAAACTCTTACTGCGACCACAGCGGTTTATTTAAACGCACTCACGGGCAATAATGTGCATGTTATAACCGTGAACGAATATTTGGCAACCTACCAAGCGGAACTTATGGGTAGGCTATACAAATTTTTGGGCTTGACAATTGGCGTGACACTATCTCAACAAAGCCCAGAGGACAAAAAGCGCGCGTATGAGTGCGACATAACCTATGGAACGAACAGCGAGTTCGGTTTTGACTATTTGCGCGACAATATGCAACAAAACAAGGCATATAAGGTGCAACGCGGGCACAATTTCTGCATCGTGGACGAAGTCGACTCAATTTTGATTGATGAGGCAAGGACGCCGCTCATCATTTCGGGCGTTGGCGGCAAAATAAGCGAACTTTATGCCGTGGCGGACAATTTTGTTAAGCGTTTGCAACCAACTGACTACGATATCGAGCAAAAGCACAAACAAATCCGCCTCACTGAAGATGGTGTTAGGAAGGCGGAAACTTTCTTTAATCTCGAAAACCTTTCCGACATCAATAATCTTGAAATTAACCACCACATCAACAACGCCCTTAAAGCCAACTATATCATGATGCGCGACATCAACTATATTGTTAAGGACGACGAGATTTTGATTGTTGATGAATTCACCGGTCGTGTTATGCAAGGCAGGCGCTATTCGGACGGCTTGCATCAAGCCATTGAAGCAAAAGAACATGTTAAAATTAAGGACGAAAACAAGACCCTTGCAACAATAACTTTGCAAAACTATTCCAAGCTCTATTCCAACCTTAGCGGCATGACGGGTACTGCAAAAACGGAGGAAAGCGAGTTTAACAAAATCTATAATCTCGACGTTGTAACAATCCCAACCAACAAGCCTGTTATAAGAATCGACGAGCAGGACATGATTTTCTTCACTGAAGATGCAAAATATAAGGCCATTGTTGAAGAAATTAAGGAAAAATACGAAAGCGGGCAGCCAATTTTGGTGGGCACAGCATCGGTTGAAAAGAGTGAGAGAATAAGCCGCGAAATTAAAAAACTTGGCATTCCGCACAACCTTTTGAATGCTAAAAATCACGAACTGGAGAGCCAAATCATCGCGCAATCAGGACGTGTTAAGGCAGTCACAATCGCCACTAACATGGCTGGTCGTGGAACGGATATTTTGCTTGGCGGCAACCCTGAATTTTTGGCAAAACAAAAATTGACAAATGAAAAAGTTGCGCCAGAGATTATCGACAAAATTTTGACATACAACAGCAATCTTACTGAGGAAGAGCAAAAAGTTAAAGAGAAATATCAACAATATTACGCTGATTTCAAAAAGACAACCGACGAGGAAAAACAAAAAGTTATCGAACTTGGCGGCTTGCACATTTTGGGTACTGAGAGGCACGAATCTAGGCGTATCGACAACCAATTGCGTGGTCGTGCCGGACGTCAAGGCGACCCAGGCTCGAGCATATTCTTTATTTCGCTCGAGGATGATTTGCCTCAACGTTTTGGCGAAAATAGGATGAAAAACTGGTTCTCAATCGCATTCCGCGGCAACGAGGATATGCCTTTGCAATCCAGAATCTTAACAAAATTCTTCGAAACAGCACAAAAGAAAGTTGAAAGCATGAACTTCAACATTCGTAAAAACATTTTGCAATATGACGATGTGCTTAGCAAGCAACGTCAAATTATTTACGCCGAGCGCGACAAAGTGCTTGACGGGGTGGACATCCACTCGCAAGTTATCGAGATGATGAAGGAATATATTTTCGAAATTTGCTCGAGCTATTTGGAAGAAACAAAACCTAGCTATGAGTGGGATTTGGAGGCTGTTAATAAGGCTCTTGAGGACAAACTCCTTGAAAAGGGCACAAATATGATAACCCCTGAGCTCGTCGAAGGGCAGGACGTTAACTCAACCGCACAACTTGTTTATGAAAAAGTGCTTGAAACTTACGAAAACAAGGTTAAAGAAGTCAATAAACTTGAAAATATCGGCCTCAAATTCGAGATGATTGAAAAAGACACCTTGCTTCGCGTGGTGGACAAGTTCTGGACAGACCATATCGACGCGATGAACACCTTGCGTAACGAAATTGGCGTTTTGGCGTACGGCCAAAAAGACCCGGTTGTGGCATATAAAAACGAAGGCTTTGACATGTTCGACCAAATGATTTCAAATATTAGGGAATACACCGCCTCGATTTTGTATCGCACAAAAATCACAATTAATGTCACCGTTCCAAAACAGCGTGGCCCGATTGCTATGGGCGCATCGAACAAGGAAGCCGGAGCGCCCGTTAACAAACGCACCGCACATATCAATAGAAACGACCCTTGCCCATGCGGAAGCGGCAAAAAATACAAAAACTGCTGCATGCTAAAGGACACAAAAAAGTAAGCTGTCGCCTAATTTAAATCGTAAAGCATATTGTTTATAAATTTAATCTAAACACAAAGAAAATTTGTGAATGGCGTGGGGTTATAACACGAATTTCATGAAAATTTATGCAATGCAAAAAGCCTATAACTTAAATAGGCTTTTTTCTTGCTAATTAAAAAAATGTAACGATGAATAAATATTCTTTTATTGCAATCCAAATTTTAATTAATAAATTTTTAAGAATTTTGAAAATTTTATTAAAAGTTATTGACAAACATTAATATTTTTGTTATTATATGCATTGTCAATTTGTGGGGGATTAGCTCAGTTGGCTAGAGCACCTGCCTTGCAAGCAGGGGGTCAACGGTTCGAATCCGTTATTCTCCACCAAAGCACTAAAGTGCTTATAATTGCGAACAACGGATTTTGTGCGTCGCTTAATGCGAATCCGTTATTCTCCACCATTAATAATGAGATGTAGCTTTAGAATTTAGAGCACCACCGTGATGCCGAGCGAAGCGAACGCCAAGTTCCTTGCCATGCAAGAACTTATAAGGTGGGGAGTGACAGATGCAAAGTCAAAAAAACATATAGTAATGAGATGTAGCTCAGCAGGTTAGAGCACCACCCTGATAAGGTGGGGGTCGGTGGTTCGAG
>CANQHS010000084.1 GCA_947623795.1 uncultured Clostridia bacterium
CAAAAATTTACAAAATATTAAGGCGATTTTGATTGCCTTATTTTTTGTTTTTTGCTAAAATTATATTATATATTTTATATATAATATAAAAACTTAATCCCTATTAAGAAACAAGGGCAATGAAGAGATACATTCGACTTCGTGTCGGCTTATGTCATTCTGAGTGGAGCGAAAGCGAAATCGAAGAATCTGCCGACACTACGCTCAAAGTGACATGGAGATGTTTCGACTGCGCTCAACATGACAAAGTTGCGCACAGTTATGACAATGTTATCTTAACATGGCATCGCTATTTTGGGGTGAGAAGAATTTATATTATATTTTAAGGAGAGTTATGGACGACGATTTAAAAGTTACGCACAGTTATGGTGCAGACGCAATTCAAGTGTTGGAAGGGTTGGAGCCGGTTAGAAAACGCCCGGGCATGTATATTGGCTCAACGGACGAACGCGGACTTCATCATCTTGTTGCCGAGATAGTGGACAACTCTATAGACGAGGCGCTTGCCGGCTATTGCAACGAAATCAAGGTGGACATCAATGCCGATGGTTCGGTGAGTGTGCTTGACAACGGGCGTGGCATTCCAACTGGGATTCACGAAAAGGAAGGCATAAGCGCGGCTGAGTTGGTGCTAACCAAGTTGCACGCGGGTGGCAAATTTGGCGGTGGCGGATATAAAATTTCGGGCGGCTTGCACGGAGTTGGTCTTTCCGTCGTAAACGCGCTTAGCGAAACATTGCTTTTGGACATATATCAAAACGGAAATCACTACACGCAAGAATATCATCGCGGAATTCCGGTTGATAGGCTTGCTGTTGTTGGCAATGTGCCGATTGAACAAACGGGAACGAAAGTGACTTTCAAGCCAGATTTTGAAATCTTCCCAGTAACCGATTTCAACTATGATATTTTAAAATCGCGTTTAAGAGAAATTGCGTTTTTGAACAAAGGGCTTAGGATTGAGTTGCGCGACCACCGCGAGAATCAAGAACAAGAAAATGTCTATCAATTCATGGGTGGAATTCAAGAGTTTGTTGCGGATTTGACCGAGAACAAATCTTGCGTGTTCCCAGAGCCTATTTATGTGGACAAAGTTTACAAATACAAACGCAAGGACGAAAATGGCGAGAGCCAGGACGCAACCACCGAAATTGAATTTAGTTTCCAATATACGGACACTTACACAGAAAACATTCATAGTTATTGCAACAACATCAACACGGAAGAAGGTGGCAAGCATGAGGACGGATTTAAAAATGCCCTTATGAAAATCATAAACGACTATGCGATTGAAAATAAACTCATTAAGGACAAAACTAAACTTTCTGGCGAGGACACGCGCGAAGGCATTGTCGCTGTAATCTCAGTTAAGGTGGAAGAGCCTCAATTTGAGGGCCAAACCAAAACCAAACTTGGCACGGAGGAAATTAAAACTTTCACCGCACGCGCTATGGAAGAAACCTTTAAGGACTATTTGGAAGAACATCCAAAAGAGAGCAAGGACCTTATCAATAAATGTATGCTCAGCCAGCGCGCAAGAGAAGCAGCGCGCAACGCTCGTGAGGACACAAGGCGAAAGAGCGCGTTGGAGAGCTCCACTTTGCCAGGCAAATTGGCAGATTGTTCGAGCAAAGATGCCAGCGAGTGCGAAATCTTTATTGTCGAGGGCGACAGCGCGGGCGGCACAGCAAAATCGGGCAGAGAGCGTAGATTCCAAGCCATTTTGCCATTGCGCGGAAAGATTTTGAATGTTGAAAAAACGCGTCTTGCGCGTGCACTTGAAAATGCGGAAATCAATGCGATGATAACCGCTTTCGGTTGCGGAATTTATGAAAATTGCGACCCTAAAAAATTGAGATATGACAAAATCATCATTATGACCGATGCCGATGTGGACGGAAGCCATATTGAGATTTTGATGCTGACTTTCTTCTTTAGATATATGCGTCCGCTTATTGAGGAAGGGCATGATTATGTTGCTCAACCGCCACTTTATAAAGTTACGCGCGGCAAACAGACGTTATATTATTATAGCGAGGAAGAAAAAGAGAGCGCCGGCATTAGCGACACAGATAAAAACGTGCAACGCTACAAAGGGCTTGGCGAAATGAGCGCAGAACAACTTTGGGAAACCACAATGAATCCTGAAACGCGAACGCTTAAAAAGGTTACGATGAAGGACGAAATCACTTGCAACGAAGTGTTTGACGTGCTTATGGGCGAACGCCCGGAAGCAAGGCGAGAGTTTATTGAAAAGAACGCCAACAGGGTTAAAAACCTTGATGTTTAGGAGAAAATATGAAAGATAAAGAGATTTTCACAAAAATTGACAACACGCGCTATATCGACATCGACATCGAACACGAAATGCAGGATTCTTTCATTGCCTATGCTATGGCGGTTAACGTTTCGCGTGCTATTCCAGACGTCCGCGATGGCTTGAAGCCGGTGCACAGGCGAATTCTCTATTCGATGAACGAAACGGGACTTACAGCCGACAAGCCAACCAGAAAATGTGCTAAGATTGTCGGTGAAGTTTTGGGTAAATACCACCCACACGGCGATAGCTCAGTTTATGACGCCTTGGTGCGTTTGGCGCAAGACTTCACAATAAATGAGCCACTCGTTTTTGGCCAGGGCAACTTCGGTTCGGTGGACGGCGATCCGCCAGCCGCATATCGTTACACGGAAGCGAGACTTAGTAAAATTGCAGACGAACTTTTGCGTGATATAGAAAAGGACACGGTGGATTTCACTCCAAACTTCGATAACACCACGCTTGAGCCTTGCGTTTTGCCAAGCAGATTCCCTAATTTGCTTGTAAACGGAAGTGATGGCATCGCGGTGGGCATGGCAACAAATATTCCGCCGCACAACCTAAACGAAGTGATTGATGCGGTCGTTGCGATGATCGACAATCCAAATATCACGATTGATGAACTTATAAACATTATTCCAGCGCCAGACTTCCCAACGGGTGGCGAAATTTTGTCCAATCCAGCAATAAGAGAGGCTTACACCAC
>CANQHS010000085.1 GCA_947623795.1 uncultured Clostridia bacterium
ATAGGCAAAACGCCCATAAGACTTTTGTATTATACACCATATAAAACAAAAAAACAAGTGTTTTTACAAAAATTTTTAAAAAATTTTAAGTCAAAATAAAAATAGCATTTGCACCATTTAATTCAAAATCCATAAGGCCGTGTTTAGACTAGTTGCAATTAAAAGCCAAATTGGATATAAGGTTAAAATTATTGAATAAAGTTTTTTATATTTTGATACCGCGTAGATTAAATAAATGCCAAAATATAGATTGATTAATATTACAATATTGCCGAGTTGTGTTTGTTTAAGAGTGAAAAACACCAAGCACCAAAGCACATTTAAAATTCCGTTGACAATCAAAAGTGCGGTTATGCTCTTTGGCAAATTTTCACTTTTTAGCCAATTAAACAGCGCCGCCCCAAAAGAAACATAAATAATTGTCCACACAATTGGAATTATAAATGAAGGCACGAATTGGCTGGGCTTTACTAGACTTTTAAACCAGGGCATGCCAATAGCGACAAAAATGCTCCCTAAAACTGCCACCAAAACGATTAATGCAATTGAAATAATGATTTTTGTTTGTTGTTTCATAATTTATTTTATTAAAAATTTTATTGTTTTATAATAGTTTTCTTTAATTTGTAATTATGATATAATAATTTTTATGAATTACAAAAAATGTCTTAACAAAAACACCAAAAGTTTACAGGGGAAAGTTGCTGCAATAACGGGGTCGACTGGCGGGTTGGGAAGCGCAATCTGCCAAACGCTGTGCGAACTAGGTGCTGAACTTATTTTGCTTGATAGAAACGAAGAAAAAGCAAATGAACAAATCAAAAATTTGACTGCACTCTTCCCCACTTTAAAAATAAGTTTTATAAAAGTTGACTTGCTGAACTTTGAATCTGTAAAAAATTGTTGTGAAAAATTAAAAAACACAAAACTTGATTATTTAATTTTAAATGCGGGGATTTATAATGTTAAGCGAGAAAAGACAAGTTTAGGATTTGACAATGTTTTTCAAGTGAATTTTCTTATGCCATATTACATAACAAAAACTTTGCTCCCAACATTAAGAAGGGCCAATGGAAAAGTGGTTGCTGTTTCAAGCATCGCGCACAATTATTCAAAAACAGATGAAAATGATATCGAATTTTTAAATGAAAAAAAGAACAGTAAAATTTATGGCAACTCAAAACGCTTTTTGACCTATTCTCTATTTAAACTTTTTGAAAATGAAGATAGCGCAGGCCTAACCCTTGCCCACCCCGGAATCACTTTAACCAATATGACTAATCACTATCCAAAAGCAATCAATTGGCTAGTTAAAATTGGAATAAAAATTTTGTTTCCAAGTCCTAAAAAGGCAAGCCAAAATATTATTAAAGCGATGTTTGTTGACGCAAGCAAAAATGAGCCGCAATGGGTTGGTCCGCAAATATTTAACATTTGGGGAAAACCTAAATTGAAAGATTTAAAAACATCAACTAATGATGAAATTGAATTTGTTTATTCAACAGCGGAAAGTTTATATAAAACAATTGCAGATTAAATTTATCGAATCGCATTTTGCGTAAACATTATAAAAAATAAAAAAACATAGCAAAAAACACAAAAAAAGAGCAAAAATTTTGTGTTTTTAATATTTTTTTATTAAATTTATAATTTTTTCTTTCCCATTTATCGCGTTGATGGTTTTATAGTGCGATTTAAAATCCGATAAATTTTTATAAAAATCATTTACTGTTTCAAGCAAACTTGTTGGGGTTAAGTCTTGTTCGTGTGCAATTTTTGCCACCCCCAAGTTTTGATAATATTTTGCGTTTAAAAGTTGGTCACCACGAGTTGCCTTGTTTTCAAGCGGTATGAGCAGCATTGGTAATTTTTTAAAGAAGCATTCAGCTGTGACACCCGCCCCGCTTCTGCCAAGCACAAAGTCCGCCAAATTATACAGATTAACCATGTCGTCAGTTTGTTCAATTGCATTGTAATTTTCGTATGATTTAATTTTCAAATTGCCCTTGCCCGTTATGTGAATAATGTTGAAATTTTTAATTAAATCCTTAATGATTGGGAACAACATTTCGTTAATCTTTTGCGAGCCAAGCGAGCCACCCACAATAAGCAAGGTTGGCTTGTTTTCGTCCAAATGCCAACTGCCCTTTCTTTTGGTTGTTTTTTCAAATTCCTTGCTAAAAATAGGACCCGTGTAAACTATTTTTTTGTTTTTACCTTCCAAATTTTTGAAGTTAACGCACATTGTGTTGCAAGTTTTTAATATTATTTTGTTAGCAAGGCCGAAAGAATAGTCGCTTTCATGTGCAATAATAGGGATTTTTAGCATTTTGGCAGCAATGCAAACGGGAAGTGCCACATATCCACCCTTTGAAAATACGACATCGGGGGCAATCGTTTTTAATGCTTTTTTTGATGCAAAAATGGCTTTTATTAACACAAATGGAATTTTTAAATTTGTTAAAATCTTGCCTCTAACTAGTTTTACAGCGGGAATTGGAAAATATTCCGCCACCTTAGATGCAGTTTCTTTTTCTATTCCATTGCTCCCTATGTAAAAAATATCATAATCGTCCTTTAGCTCATCAATTAAATATAAGTTTGGCATAACATGCCCAAGTGTTCCGCCACCGGTGAAAACAATCGTCTTTTTCATAATTGTATTTTATGTTTAAATGTGTCGAATTATAAGTTATTTTTATAAATGTGTGACAAAATATTAAAAATTTGAGTTCAATTTTTCAAATCATAAATTTAAACAAAATAAATGAAAATTTGAATAAAACTATTGACTTATAAAATAATTGTTGCTATAATTAAATCGTTTTATGGACCATTAGCTTAGTTGATAACTTAATCGAAGGTTCGTAATAACTTAAAATGGTGTTTGGGCTGTTAGCTCAGTTGGTAGAGCAACTGACTCTTAATCGAAGGGCAAAAACACAACTTAATAACAAATTTGGACTGCTAGC
>CANQHS010000086.1 GCA_947623795.1 uncultured Clostridia bacterium
AAGGCAGGGGAAGTTTGCTTGTCCGCCCGGGCGAAAAAGTTTATATGGGGCAAGTTGTGGGCGCAAACCCTAAGGGCGATGATATTGTTGTTAATGTTTGCAAGAAAAAGCAACTCACCAACACTCGCAGCAGCGCAAGCGATGACGCACTAAAACTAAGCCCAATCCAAACTATGACGCTTGAAGAAGCGCTTGAATTTATCGCGGACGATGAACTTGTGGAAATAACTCCGCAAAGCATAAGAATCCGCAAACGCATTTTGGACCATCAACTTCGCGCCAAATCGCATAAACCCACCGCCGAATAATTCGTGTATATCATCATGAGCGAAGCAGTATGTCACTTTCATGTCATTCTGAGCGAGCATTCGTGGTCCCCGCAAGAACCATGTTCGCAGAGGGGTTAAAAGCGAGTCGAAGAATCTCTTAAAATGAATGGCAATCCTTAAACTAAAGTTCCGTGTTTAAATTGTGAGATGCTTCGGCTACGCTCAGCATGACAAGGTCAAGGTTAATAAAGGAGAAAAATGAAAGATCGTCAACAAGCTTATCATGACGCAATGAAAACCGCAAAACGCATAGCAATAACAATGCTATGTTGTTTGCCCGTGCTTATAATTTTTGCGTTCTTAATGCGAAATATAATAACCAACAATGCAATCCAAATTTTGTGTTTTGTTTTAATTATGGGCGTGGTGGTGCTTGTTGAAGAGTTAATCTATCGCAAGGCTAAAAAGAAAAAAGAGAAAATTCAAAAAGAAAATAAAGACGTGTTTAAATAAAAAACGCAACATACATTGCGTTTTTTATTATGTAGATTTGTTCTAACCAATATTATTTACTTACATTTTTAAACTCTATTATAAATTTGAATTTAAATCATCTTCATTGGATTGAACAATAACATGTTTTTGGGCATTTGTTTCAATAGCCTTAGTTTGCGTGTCTGTTATGCCTTGTTGTTTTTTGTATTCTTCATAAGTTATTGTTTTGTCTGCAACTGCATTTTTATCAAGACGGTGCAAGTTTTTATACTCTTTAATTTTGCTTTTAAGCGCTTTAAGTTGCTTTCTTGTTAAAATATCTCCACAAGTTATTCTAGTGAACTCCGGCTCAAACATCATACCGGCAAAGACTGTTAATACACTAGCAAACACACCACCAAGTACTGAACCCACCAAACTTAGTGCCAGCATGAACAAATCAGCAAATCCCCCAGTGAGGCCGGCAATTAATAAAGGCGAACTTGCTATGCCGCAGCCTATTATGCCAGTTGCATATTTTATTGTTTTTTTGTAGCGCTGATATTTATACTCTTGCACCATAGTTAGATAGTCAAACTCGGTTAGTTCATTGCAAGGTGTGGATAAATAAGCGTCAATATCGTTATTAAAATAATCCATAATGTCCTCCTAGATTGTATTGTACCACACATTTTCAAGGCTGTCAATACCAAAAATAAAAATGCTAAATTAAATCTCTTTACAAATTTAAAAAAATATTGTAAAATACTTATAATATATATCCATAACTATATATTGTATAAGCTAATAAAAATACCACAATATTAAGGAGTGAGTTATGCCAAAGGAAGAGAAAAAACCACGCATTTTGCCAAACAATTTGGAAGCGGAACAGAGCGTTTTGGGCTGCTTGTTTATTTCAAAGGACGCTTGTGCGGACATTTTTGCAACTATTAAGCCAGCCGATTTTTATTCCACAGCACATCAAAAAATTTATGATGCGATGCTGGATAACTACATTCGAGATGTTGCGGTGGACTATATTACAGTCAGCAAGGTGTTGGATTCGAGAGGCGAGTTGGAAGAGGTTGGCGGGCTTGGATATTTGACCGATTTGACCAACTATGTTCCAAGCGCAGCAAACTATAAATATTATGCCGAAATTGTAAAAAACGATAGTTTACTTAGGCAGATTATTGACGCGAGCCAGGGCATAATTAACGATGCATTCACGAACGAAAGTTCTGCCGATGTGCTTGCCAAGGCGGAAAAGGCAATTTTCGATATCGGCCAAACTCAAAGGCGCGGGGATTTGGAACACATTAAAAAGGGCGTTAATGAAGCGCTAGACTTGATGGAAAAAATTTCAATTGACCCTAACTCGAATCAGGGAATTAAGGTTGGCTTCCCAACTTTGGATAACTACACAAACGGATTTAAGCCGGGCGAACTTATCATTATTGCTGCACGTCCAGGCATAGGAAAAACCACTTTGGCAGTCAATTTCGCTGTCAATTCAGCGCTTAAATATGGGAAAACAATCGCCATGTTCGACCTTGAAATGTCCGCTTTGCAAGTGGCTCAGCGTTTCATCTGTTCAACCGGCCGGGTAGCAATGGATTTCGTTAAGGGTGGCAGCAAGGATAACACCGTTTGGGCAACCTTGTTTGAAACTAAAAAATTGCTTGAAAACAGCAACATTTATATTGACGACACAACCAGCATCAACCCAGCCGACATTTTGGGCAAATGCCGCAAATTGAAAGCAAAAGTTGGGCTTGATATGGTGATTGTGGACTATTTGCAACTTATGAAAAGCGAAAAGCAAACTAAGGACAACAACCGCCAGCAAGAAGTTGCCGACATGACAAGAAATATGAAACTTGCCGCTCGCGAATTGGGCGTTCCTATAATATTATTAAGCCAATTAAATCGTGAAAGCGAAAAGCGTGCGGACAAAACTCCGCAACTAAGCGACCTAAGAGAAAGCGGCAGCATTGAGCAAGATGCAGATATTGTTATGTTCATTGCCGATGTGGCAGACGAAAAGGCAAAAGCGGACACAAGCGATGATGCGTTGGATTATTCGCTCGTTATTGCAAAACATAGAAACGGAATGCGCGGCACAATTCCAATCAAATGGAAGAGCGAGTTCACGCAATTCTACGAGCCGGGCAAGGACACACTTTACACCCGCAACACAAGCAAGGTGCAGAAAGATGTCGTT
>CANQHS010000087.1 GCA_947623795.1 uncultured Clostridia bacterium
GCTGCGCTCCCCACTGCGGCATTCGCCTTGCGGGGGCCCCGATTAAAGTTTTTCCCTCATGGCTCCTTTTCCTTTATTCTAAGCGGACTATTGAAGATATTGAATAATTTAATTTTTTTCAATAATACGAAGTTTAAGGGTTGTCGTGAAACGACTTAGCGAAGCGTTTAGTGAACGGCAATCCCTTAAACTCACGTTCCTTGTTATTGGGCTGCATTTTTTTATGCGAGTTTATTATAACGCATTTATTTTTATTTGTCAACTTTAAAATGGAATAAATAATTATTTAATTCAATTTTGTTGTTTTTTATCTCAATTCCTTCGCTCTGCAAAAGTTGTTTTTGTTTTTCTCTACCGCCAAAGCCAAAGTTTTTTGCAAGTTCGCCCTTGCTGTTCACCACTCTATGACAAGGTTGAATGATGGGCAACGGATTTTTGTGCAAAGCGTTTCCCACCGCGCGTGCAGAATTTGGCGAGCCTAAAAATGTTGCAATCCCTTTATAAGTTGCAACTTTCCCGCAAGGAATCTTTTTTATTGCCTCGTAAACACTTTCTGCAAATGTCATTTGTTGAATTTTTCCAAGTAGACTTCTCCATATTGACACATAAGTTCACCGTTTTTGTGCCTATAGCCCATATGATAATAAAATGGAATTGCGTTTAAACTTGATGGACACTCAATTCTGTTAGCACGCGTAAAATATTCGTCCTTTTCAAGTGCTTCCATTATTGCTCTGCCATATCCTTTACCCTGATAATCTGGGTCAACATAAACAGAAAACAAGTTTGCTTCATTTGTGTTTCCATAATAATCTCCGCCAATCGCCCCGCACGCACGGATTTTGCCGCGTTCTTTCAAAACATAAAAGTGTAAATTTTTTTGTTTTTGTGTTAGTCGTTCAATTGTTTGATGAGAAATTGCATCTTCAATCCAATTAGACGGATAAAACCCTACAAAAGATTTTTGCATAACTTTGACAATCATCTTTTGAAGTTCGGGAATATCTTGCTCTTTTAACAATTCAATTTTCATATTATATCTCCTAAATTAATAATACCAAATTTTGTAGATTTTGCAAACAAAAAAGCGGCGGGATTGCCACTTTATTTTGTTAAAAATTTAATTAACCACGAATGCCGAGTTTTGTTTTGATTGCACGGGCGCGGTTGATGTCCACTTTGGTCAAATAGTCCAACAATTTTTTTCTTGTGGAAACCATTTTGTTAAGCCCACGAGTTGAGTGCAAATCTTGCTTGTTGTTTTTCAAATGTGCGGTCAAGTTTTTAATCCTTTCAGTCAAAAGTGCAATTTGAACTTCAACGCTGCCTGTGTCTGCTTCATTTTTACCGTAAGTCTTAACAATTTCAGCCTTATTGATTTTCATATTTCTCTCCTTTTTTAAATTCGCCTTAAACCAAGTTGGCGTTGGAGTTATCGCGCAACTTTGCCTAGGTACAACGCATATTTTACACAAAAACTGGAATTTGTCAAGCATATTTTTAACAATTTTTTGCAAAATGCGGGCGATTACATAAAAATTTTAAATTTTCGCACAATATTTGAGAGGTTTTTATGAAAAAAGTGTTCTTTATTTCTTTGGCGGTCATATTTTCTTTGGTGTTTTCCGCGTTTTTGCTGCCAAACATAAAAAAAGTGAGTTCGCTTCCAGACGATATGGTGGTGACTTATAGCGACATTATTGAAAGCAACGAAAACAACGAATTTTCCCCACTCATCAATTTGGAGTTGCCTAAAAATATTGACGTTTCCACTGACGGCGATTTAACTTCCACAGTGATGAGTGTTAAACTTTTTAACCTTTTTACCATAAAAAAAGTTAATGTCCGTTTGCTTACCGACACAGATGTTTTTGTTGGTGGCGAAACGGTGGGATTCAATCTTTTTAGCGAGGGCGTCATTTGCGTTGGGAGCAACAAAATTGTGACAGCCGAGGGCGAAAAAGAGCCAATTAAAGATAGCGGCCTTATGGACGGGGACGCGATTTTGAAAATTGAAGATATTGACATTGAGAGCATTGAGGACATAGACAGAATTATCAATCTGCCCACCTTTGCCGGCAAGGAACTCAATTTGACATTAAGGCGAAACGGAAATGAAATTAAAACAAAAATAACTCCCGTTTTTGACAGCCTAAGCAAAAAATACAAACTTGGCATTTGGGTACGTAACAATGCGAGCGGGGTTGGAACGCTAACTTACATTAAGAAAAACGATTTCCGCTTTGGTGCGGTCGGTCACCCTATTGTGGACAGCAGTCTGGGCGAAAACTTTTTGGTGGACAGCGGAAATATTTATAAATGCCGCCTATTAGGAATCAAAAAGGGCGAAAAAAACAATCCGGGCGAAATCCGCTCGTCAATAAATTTGAGCGATGACGCAATCGGCCTTGCCGACACAAATTGCAACTATGGCGTTTATGGCAACATTTTAAATAAATCCATTATCGATGCCGATCGCACCGCAATCTTGGGCGGCCGCCTTTCGGTAAAACTCGGGGACGCAAAAATTTATTGCTCGCTAGATAATGGCGGAGTTAAGGCGTACGACATAAAAATTATACGCGCAAACAAGCAAAATGCGGCAGACGATAAAAGCATGATTATAAAAATCACGGATAAAGAACTTTTGCAAAAAACGGGCGGGATAATTCAGGGCATGAGCGGCAGTCCAATCGTCCAAAATGGAAAAATTGTTGGCGCAGTCACCCATGTTTTCCTAAACGACCCCACACGCGGCTACGCTGTCTACATCGACTGGATGATTGATAATTGAGTGAGCATGCTGGCAAATTTATTTGCCAATATGCGAACGAAAGCAATCTATATGAAATATTGACAACTGAGCGAGCAATGTTTGTGCTTGCACAAAAACATATGCGAGCGAAGGCAGTCAATACGAAGTATAGACAACTAGGCGAACAAATTTG
>CANQHS010000088.1 GCA_947623795.1 uncultured Clostridia bacterium
TTTAAGTTTCCCATATGCATATTCGCCTTTAACCCACAACACGGCAGTTTTAAGCCCGGCATCGTTGCCTTCAACCCTGTCCACAATGCTCATCTCAAAGCCATTTTTTTGGCAATACATTTTGTACATTCTAGCGAGCATAACAACCCAATCTTGCGCTTCCGTTCCGCCCGCGCCCGAGTGGATTGTTAAAATTGCGTCGTTGTTGTCATATTTTTCGTCCAAAAGCGTGCGGACGTTGAGTTCGTCTATCTTATCTTTTAATTGAACAGTCTCGGCAAACGCCAAATTTAAGAGTTCCGCATCTGGATTCTGCTCCAAACTTTTAACACTGTCAATCAAGCCAGACAACTCGCTTTGCAAGCTCTGAACTTCATTAAAAAGGTCTTGCAAACTCTTAATTTCCTTGTTCGTTTGCATTGCATAGTCCAAATTATTCCAAAATGTCAAACTCTCACGCTCTTTTAAAAGTGCGTTCAACTTTTCCTGCTCGGTGCTAAGGTGCAAACAAGATTTTGTCAACTCAAACTTGTCCACCAACGCTTGCAGCTCATCTCCAATATTTTCAATGTTCATACAATAATTATAACAAACAAAAATCAAAATTCAAAATGTTTTGCAGCAAAATATCGTCGTTCCAGAGTTGTCATACCGAGCGGAGTGTCGGCAGATTCTTCGACAACTCGCCCCACTTCGAAACAAGTTCTTGTGGGGACCCCGTGCTCAGAATGACATGTGCCGACACGCAGTCGAGCGTATCTCACACACACTCTACTCAGAAAGACATGAATAAAATTTAAGAATTATAGTCGTACGGGATTTTATTTTTCTTTTCGCCTAGCAAGTTTAATATATATCCATTTTCAACCTTGCACCACCAGCGTGGATCTGGGGTGGGCAATTCTTCTAGGATTTCATTGTCGGTTGATTCCCCGTCTTCAACAAGTTCCAAATCTGCAATGTCTATGTCACATAATGTGAAATCCACTTTCGCGGTTGGCTTTTCAAAATATACAGCAAATGTATTGAATCTAATTTCTGCAAACCAAATAGTTCCAATATCGCCCTTATAGATATTGTCCGCATTATAAGATTCTTTGTCGCGTGTAACTCTAACCTTATCATAAACTTTCATTTTGAACTCCTATTGATGTCATTTTTTGTTTCTCAAAACTTTAACTCTATCAAAATATTTCATTATTTACATCTCCATTTGATGTCGTTTTTTTTGTTTAAATTAGGAATTATAATCGTATGGGATTTTGTTTTTCTTTTCGCCTAACAAGTTTAAAATGTAGCCATTTTCAACTTTACACCACCAGCGTGGGTCGTTTTTTGGCAATTCCTTTAAAATTTTATCATCAGAAATTGTGCCAGACTTAACAAGCTCTAAATCAGAAATTTTAATTGGAGCAGAGCGGTCATCTTCTTCAAATGACGGGTCAATAAATGTCACATAAAAACAATTGTCGCGAATTTCGGGCAAAGTTATTGTGCCAATTTCGCCATGCTTCAAATTATAGCCATCATAATTATTTTCATTTCCAATAAACCTAACATCATCATAAATTTTCATTTCCAAATACCTCCAATTGGCGTTGTATTTCTAAGTGTTTTATTTGGGTAAACTATATACCCACTTTTTCTTTTATAAAATCTACCCAATTTGATACCCTTTCCGGGAATAGTTAAATATATTGTTATTGCAAAACCATATTTGTCATGTTTATAAATAGAATAATTTCCGCTCGCATAATTGTTTTTACTTTGTTCAACAATTATTTTTTCAAGTTCTTTTTTGTCGCTGTCTAAGTAACCCCAAGCTTTTATTAAACCATTCTTTTTGTCAAATAGATAATCCATTCTGTTATCCATTCTTATTTTGATTTCTGCCGACATAGGTGTGGCATATCCTAATTTTTTGCATTCGCAATTTGGATGATATAAGCCTTGTTCAAATCGGGATATATCAGTGTTAGAATAATCAAATTCTTCGGGCTTTTTATCTTTTTCATTTTTGAAATAACATTGATTTACGGTTACACATTTCTGGCAATGATCTCCCACTTTATCAGGGACTCCGCTTTCGTAAGAGAAATCGTCTAGCGTCAACGGATTGCGAAAATCCACAACTTTAAACCAAGGCATTAAATCTGCCACATTGTTTCTAAACAATTCATCATTATTCATTATATCATATCTCCTTTTGTTTTAAAAGGATTATATACAATGATTTTTGAATTTCATCCCAAACCTGCCATTTTTAAGAATTATAATCATAAGGAAATTTGTTTTTCTTTTCGCCTAGCAGATTTAAAATGTAGCCATTTTCAACTTTACACCACCAGCGTGGGTCGTTTTTTGGCAAGTCTTCCAAAATTTGTTCATCCGTCATGCCGCCATCTTCAACTAACTCTAAATCTTCAATACTAATTAAACAGTCTTTATATGGCTCATATTCATCGTCCACATCAAATAAAACATAAAAGCAATTATCTCTTATTTCGGGGAAATTAACTAATCCAATTTCGCCCGCAAAAATGTTATGCTCGTTATATTCCTTTTTGTCTTTTAAAACTTTAACTCTATCAAAATATTTCATTTCGCTCTACCTAAAAAATATTATATCATATTGTGCACATAAAAACAAGTTGATGTTTAGGTTAACATATTGAAAAAGAGATTCTTTGATTTCGCGCCGGTGCTGTCATCCTGAGCGAAGTCGAAGGATCTCTCGTTTCCTATTTAGGGGATTCTTCACTGCGTTCAGAATGACATAAACCGCTTTAGGGTGACAAAAAAATCGGGTTTTAAAATCAACCTTATTAAAAATGGAAAAGGAGTAATGAGGGAGAAACTGCTCGCCTTTGCAAGTTAATATCTCGCCGAGCAAAAGTATTTGCTCTTGCTCGATTGGCACTTGCAGGCTGC
>CANQHS010000089.1 GCA_947623795.1 uncultured Clostridia bacterium
AGGCTGCGCTCCCCACTGCGGCGTTCGCCTTGCGGGGTCCCCGTTAAGAACTTGCTTCTTAATGGGGAAAAGGAACAAACAAACTTAGGCTTATGTCCGCAATTCTTTGCGGACTAGCAAAAGTGCAGTTTGTGACGTTGTCCCTCATAGTGGCGGAGTGAACAAGCCTAGGCTTACAATTGCGGAACTCGTGGAGCGATTTAGCTAAGGTGCAGTTCGCGCCGCAGAGATACACTCGACTCCGCTACGCTCCGCTCGGTATGACAGGAAGTGGTGTTCGTTGTTTACTCTTGCGGTATTGTGTGAGCTGAGAGGAAGCCTTCGAGGGCGGAGGAGTAGGGCTCGCCTAAAAGCTCAATCATTCCCATGCGAAAATATTTGGTGAACAGGGCGGAACTTCGCTTATGCTTGCCCGTTCCGGTTAAGGTTAGCTCGAAATCGTTTTCAATAATTAGGTCAAAGCTATCGAAATCGCAAATATTGTCCGAGGTTGGCGGCCTTAGGTCGAAGTGGAAAAATGTTGTGCCGTCATTTGTCCAACCCACATAGACATAATAATCATTATTAAACTTGCGCTCGAGATAGTGCGTTAGATACAACAAATTTGTTAGCGTTGCGAATTTCACAATATAATTTATGAATAAAAAAAAGAAAGCGTTCCCGCCTTCTATTTGTTGCTAACTCGAATTTGGTCGAAGCCAAGCTCAACTTCGCTCGTTCTTCCAAACATTTCAACAAGCACGACCGCTTTTTGATTTGCCTCGTCAACGGATTTAACCGTGCCAACGAAGCTATTGAGCGAGCCATCCACAATTTCCACCAAATCGCCAACTTTGATGTTGCATTCAAGCTTGACGCCGCTATTCTTGATTCCATTTAGCCCCATGCGATGAACTTCCTCATCGGTTAAGCAGATAGGGCGGCCGGATGGGCCAACAAAGCTTGAAATATATTGCGTTCTCGTTACAGCGTGCCAGATATCATCGCCATACATCATTCTAACGAAGATATAGCCAGGCATGGTCTTTTTAGGGACAAGGACCTTCTTTCCGCGTTTTTCTTGGAGCACATCTTCCATTGGGATGATAATGTCGAAAATGCGATTTTCAAGCTCATATTTTTCAATTGTGTTTTGCAAGTTTTGTTTTGCAACATTTTCATAACCAGAAAAGACTTTCAGCGCATACCATTTTGGCTCGGTGTCTTTATTGTTATCTACAATTGCCATAATTTCTCCTTTTAATATAAAAAGCCGGTGAGCCAACTGCAAAGCCTATCCAAGCCAAAAATCAGCAAAGCAAACACAAGAACAACAACCAACACGACGCCGGTTTGCTTCACAACTTCTTTAAATTTTGGCCAAGTAACTTTCTTTAGTTCGCTTCCAGTGTTTTTTATTGCACGAACCATTTTGTTTGGCTTTTTTGTTTTTTCCTTTTTTTGTTTGTTAACGTCTTTCGCCTTAACTTCAACAGCTTTGTTTTTAGCGGGCTTTTCTGCCTTTTTCTCTTGGCTCGCTTCAACATTCGCACTGCTTGTTTCAGCTGTGGCAGTTGCAGTTAGATTTTCTGCCTCGGCGGCTTCAACATTAACATTATCTAAAACTTTTTCTTCCGTGTTCGCCTTAACTTGTGGTTTTGGCTTGTTTGCGGATTTCTTTTTCTTTTTAGACATTTTCACTCCTATTTAGTTTCTTTGTGTTTTGTGGTTTTTTTGCATTTTGGGCAATATTTGTTAAGTTCCATCCTGTCAGGGTCGTTAGCCTTGTTTTTTGTGGAATTATAATTTCTCTCTTTGCATTCTGTGCATTCAAGAATTATTTTTTCTCTTTTGGTTTTTTTAGCTTTTGCCATAATTTCTCCTTTTTAAAATTAGGTATTAAAAAAACACCTCGATTTAGTGCAATTATATACTAGCACAAAAAAATGAAGATGTCAACACTATTTTAAAAATTTTTTTAAATTAAAAAAAACGATTGACATCAACCGCAATTTAGTGTAGTATTTTAATATACAAAAGGAGGAAGAGTTATGTTCTGTAAGTTTTGCGGAAAAGAGATAGCAGACGATGCTGTTGTTTGTGTTCACTGCGGACGAGCTGTTAAACCACAACAAGAAGAAGAAAAATCCAATCCTGCCAAAACTCTTGCAATTCTAGGCTTTGTGTTCTCGTTCTTGTTCGCTTTGGTTGGCTTGATTTTGTCAATCATCGCTTTGAACAAATATAAGAAACAAGAGGACCAATCTTGCAAAGGCCTTGCAACGGCTGGCTTGATCATCTCAATTGTTTCTATGGCGCTTGTTGTGATCGTGTACATTTATGTGTTCTCAATTGCTGGCGCATATGCTAACGCAATAAGCTCATTGTTGTAAAAAAACAAGGTTCGCCCTTGTTTTTTTCTTTCACAATTAAAATCGATTTTAAAAATTTTATTTTCTTTAAACAAAGCTCGTGAGTTCATTGCGCACAACTTTTAGCAAATTATGGGATTCGTAATCAAGTCCACAAAAAAACGGCATAATTGCCGTTATTTTTCGCTATCCTCGTCGAAAGGCTTAATTTCGTTTTGTCTTTCAATAGGTTGAGCATTCGTTAATTGATGTTCAGCGGGCGTTTCAGTTTGTGCTTCAGTTTTTGTTTCAGTTTTTGTTTCAGTTTTTACATTTTCAAAAAGAGATTGCTCGCTCTTTTTAGGCTTATCTTCCAAACTGCCATTGTCGAGTTCGCGAGGTTTTGTTCGCTTTTCTTTTTTATTGAAGTGGAAAGTCATTTTTTTTCCATTGCTAAATAGAATAAAGCGGACAGCGGCATATATAAATGCAACAAGTGCCAAGCATGACACCACGCTTTGATATATAAGCATGCCTTTTCCTATTCCATTTAATGCAATTTCG
>CANQHS010000090.1 GCA_947623795.1 uncultured Clostridia bacterium
AAAAGTTTGCCCAAATTTGTGATTAAAGCGCGTTGCAATATCTCGCGTGAGTTCAACATGCTGCACTTGGTCTTCCCCCACGGGCACAATGTTGGTGTTGTACAACAAAATGTCTGCCGCCATAAGCACAGGATAGGTGAACAGTGCGGTGGTGACGCTTGTGCCTTTAGCGGATTTATCTTTAAACTGCGTCATACGGCTTGCTTCGCCCATCATGGTATTGCAATTAAGTAGCCAGCAAAGTTCGCTGTGCTCTTTCACTTGTGACTGCACATAGATGACCGCCTTTTTAGGGTCAAGCCCGCACGCCAAAAACATTGCTAATTGCTTTAAAGTGTTGTCATGCACAAATTTGGCATCTATGTCAATTGTGTGCGCGTGGAGATTAGCAATGCAAAAATAGCAAGAATATTCGTCTTGCAATGGCAGCCAATTTTTAATTGCCCCCAAATAGTTCCCCAATGTTAAAAGCCCGGTCGGCTTTGTTGCACTATACAAAACTTGTTTTGCCATAATTTATCCTTATAATAGAATTATAGCACAATATTAAATTTAAAACAACAAAATTGATTATAATAAACATCGACTCAATCTTCAAACTTGTTAGATTATCTTTAAGCACAAAAAAAATTCCGCTTGTGCGGAATTTTTGTTTCTTAATTAGCCAATGATTTCAGATACAACACCTGAACCTACGGTTCTGCCACCTTCACGGATAGCGAATCTCATACCTTTTTCGATAGCGATTGGGTGAATCAATTCAACTTCCATAGAGATGTTGTCGCCTGGCATAACCATTTCAACGCCTTCTGGCAATTTGATTGAGCCAGTGATGTCAGTTGTACGAACATAGAATTGAGGACGATAGCCGTTAAAGAATGCAGTGTGACGGCCACCTTCTTCTTTCTTCAAAACGTAAACTTCAGCTTTGAATCTGGTGTGTGGAGTGATTGAACCTGGTTTTGCAAGAACTTGACCACGTTCAATTTCAGTTCTTTGAATACCACGAAGCAACAAGCCAGCGTTATCGCCAGAACGAGCTTCATCAAGAGATTTCCTGAACATTTCGATACCAGTGATGACAACTTTACGGGTAGGTTTGATACCAACCAATTCAACTTCTTCGTTAAGTTTAACAACACCACGTTCTACTCTACCTGTAGCAACTGTTCCACGACCAGTGATTGAGAACACGTCTTCAACAGGCATCAAGAAAGGTTTATCAGTGTCACGAACAGGGTCTGGGATGTAAGAATCAACAGCGTCCATAAGTTCTTTGATGCAGTTGCAAGCTGGGTCATCAATATTGCCAGCGTTTGCAGCTTCCAAAGCCTTTAATGCGCTACCGCGGATGATAGGAATAGTGTCGCCAGGGAAGTTGTATTTGTTCAACAATTCTCTAACTTCCATTTCAACCAAATCAAGGATTTCAGGATCGTCAACTTGGTCAACTTTGTTCAAGAACACAACGATGTAAGGCACACCAACTTGACGAGCAAGCAAGATGTGTTCCTTTGTTTGAGGCATTGGGCCATCTGTTGCAGCAACGACAAGGATTGCACCATCCATTTGAGCGGCACCTGTGATCATGTTTTTAACATAGTCAGCGTGTCCTGGGCAGTCTACGTGCGCATAGTGACGTTTTTCAGTTTCATATTCGATGTGTGAAGTGTTGATTGTAATACCACGAGCTCTTTCCTCAGGGGTATTATCAATTTCGGCATAACCTTTGCTGTCTGCCTTAAAACCTTTTTTACCCAACCAAACGTTGATGGCTGCGGTTAAGGTTGTTTTACCGTGGTCAACGTGACCGATAGTACCAATATTAACATGTGGTTTGGTTCTATCAAATTTAGCTTTTGCCATAATTAAAATTCTCCTTTATGATTTATATTTATATTTTAGATTAAAAGTTAAACATAGTCAAGCAAATTTTAACCAATTTTAAAATAATTATTAGTTATTTTCCATTAATTTCTTTCTGTCGCCAATGATTTTTTCAGAAACGTTTCTTGGGCATTCAGCGTAGTGGTCAAACAACATTTGGAAAGTTCCCCTTCCTTGAGTTGAGCCACGAAGGTCGGTTGAATAGCCGAACATTTCGCTTAATGGAACTTCTGCGTGGATGATTGTGTTGCCATACTTAGATTCTGTTCCGGTTGGCACACCACGTCGAGAAGTCAAACCGCCAAGCACGTTGCCCATATATTCATCTGGAACATTCACTTCTATTTTCATGATAGGTTCAAGAAGCACAGGGTCAGCCTTTTTCATAGCCTCTTTAAATGCAAGTGAGCCGGCAATCTTAAATGCCATTTCGCTAGAGTCGACATCGTGGTAAGATCCGTCATAAACGGTAACTTTGAAGTCGATTGTTTCATATCCAGCCACAACACCAGATTTTTTAGCTTCTTTAATACCCGCATCGATAGGTGGGATGAACTCTTTAGGAATTGCACCACCAACGACAGTGTTTTCAAACACATAACCCGAATCGCGTGGCAATGGCTCCATTTTGATTTTACAATGTCCATATTGACCGCGACCACCGGATTGTTTAATATATTTTCCTTCAGCTTCAACAGCCTTGCGGATAGTTTCTTTGTAGGCAACTTGAGGTTTACCAACGTTAACTTCAACGCCAAATTCGCGGCGCATTCTGTCCACAATAATGTCAAGGTGAAGTTCGCCCATGCCGGCAATGATTGTTTGGCCGGTTTGGTCGTTAGTGTATGACTTAAAGGTTGGGTCCTCTTCCATAAGTTTTGCGATTGCAATGCCCATTTTTTCTTGAGCGGCCTTGTCTTTAGGCTCAATGGCTTGCTCGATAACCGGTTTCATGAATTCCATTTCTTCCAAAATGATAGGATGAT
>CANQHS010000091.1 GCA_947623795.1 uncultured Clostridia bacterium
CGCAAAATGTTGGCAATATACATTGCGGTTGCCTCGCCTTCGACATCCGGGTTAGTTGCAACGATGACTTCCTCTATTTTTTCATCCTCAACGCGTTTTAGGAGCGAGCGGATGTTGATGTCGTTCGGACCCTTGTTTTCAAGCGGGTTGATTACGCCATGAAGCACGTGATAGCTCCCGTTGAACTCGCGAACTTTTTCGATTGCGAGCACATCTTTTGGCTCTTTAACCACGCAAATGATTGGCGCTTTATTTGGTTTTGCGCAAATTGAACAAATGTCTTTATCGGTAAAATTTCCGCAAACTTTACAATAATGAATTTGTTGTTTTGCTTGCACCATTGCATCGGCAAAATCTTTAACATCAATTTCGGGCATGGTTAACAAAAAATAGGCATATCGCTGTGCCGTTTTTTTGCCCACGCCTGGAAGGCGAGAAAATTCGTTTATTAATCTATCCAAACTCTCGATTTGCATTACATCAAACCGCCCATGCCAGCCATGCCACCCATCTTTTCCTTGCTGAGGTCGTCCGCTTTTGCGCTGGCGTCCTTGATTGCGACAAGGATTAGATCTTCAAGCATTTCGATGTCGTCCGGGTCAACGGCCGCTTTGGAAAGTTTGATTGACTTGATTTCTTTTTTGCCGTTCATGGTGACGACCACCATTTCGCCGCCCGCTTTGCCAACAACTTCCGCTGTTTCGAGCTCCTCTTGCGCTTTCATCATTTGTTCTTGCATTTTTCTTGCTTGGTTCATGAGGGCGTTCATGTTCATTCCGCCACCAAAACCGCCATGATTATATGCCATATTTTTCTCCTTTACTCCTTAAATTTGATTTTGTTTTTAAACACTTCTTTTAAATTGTCCTTTATGTCTTGCGTTGAGGCGGTGTCCTTATCATAAAGAATTTCGACCGCATGGACGGACTCATCAAAAAGATTTGCTAGTTTACATAATACACCAAGCCTATCTGGATTGTCAATCATTTCGTAGCTTGAAAGGTCATTTGTGTGGATAATTAGTTTGTTTGCAATGCCTTCCACCTTGTTTACATTTTTTAGTGCGTTAAACAAGGCGAACATATTGTTTTCCTTAACTTTTATAAGCACATTCCCCCACAATCGCTCGATTTCAGTTTGTGCTTTTGGCTCTACCTTTTGCGTTTCATGCTGAATTGGCTCAGCGGGGGGAGTTGGTTGCGCTGGCTGAGTTGGCTGAGCGGCTTTAGTTGGCTCAGGGGTTAAAGCATTTTGCGCTTGTGTTGGCAATGAATTGATGAGTTCTAGGCATGCGCTTTCAAATAGATTTTCTGGGTTGAGGCTATATTTTAAGTCCAATTCGATTGAAGCGAATTTAGAAAAGGCACGCTTTAAATAATCTATGCTAAATTTATTTGAAATGTCGAGATAGGTTGAAAATTCGCCCGGCAAAATATCCAAAATTGTGTAGTCGTTCACGCCAACTTTGATGAGGACAAGATTTTTGATGAAATCTGCCATTTCTTTGCACAAAACTTGGATGTTTTTGCCCGTTCCGATTGCCATTTTTATGCTGGCAAAGAGGTTATTTATGTCGTTGTTTGCGATGGACAACAATATGTTTTTTATGCTGTCCTTATTGGATAGGCCGATAACTTTTTCTGTGTTTTCATAGGTGATGTCGTAGTTGCAAAATGATGCAACACTGTCCGCCACCGAGAGCATATCTCGAACGCTGCCCTCGCCCGCTTTTGCGATGAGGTGCAAACTTTTTTCGTCATATTTAATTTGTTTTTTATCGAACACAGATTTAAGATGTTCAACCAATGTGTTCATTGGCAAAAGTTTGAAATCGAATCTTGTGCACCTAGACAAAATTGTTGCGGGGAGCTTATGGATTTCGGTTGTGGCGAGAATGAATATGACGTGTTTTGGTGGCTCTTCCAAAGTTTTAAGAAGCGCGTTAAATGCACTGTCGGTCAACATGTGGACTTCGTCGATGATATACACTTTATATTTGCCAATAAGTGGCGGGAAATTCACTTTTTCACGCAAATCGCGGATTTCTTCAACACGGTTGTTTGATGCGGCGTCGATTTCAACAATGTCAGTATTCGGCTCGTTTAGTGCCACACACTCGGCGCACATATTGCAAGGGTTTCCGTCCGTCGAGTGAGTGCAATTGACCGCACGGGCGAAAATTTTTGCTGTGCTGGTTTTCCCCGTTCCCCTTGGACCACAAAACAAATATGCGTGGGTAAGTTTGTCCGTCTTAATTTGGTTTTTCAATGTCTGAATGATGAAATCTTGCCCAACAACCTCATCGAAATTGCGTGGTCTAAACTCTCTATAAAGCGCTAAATTCATTAGAAATCTCCTTTTATATCTTTCAATTTTTTCTTTATCGTTTGCAACATATTGTCAACTTGTTTGTTTGTTAAATTGAGCCTTGCCGCCATTTCATTATAGCTTAATCCATTAATGAACATTTTGAGCAAGCTAAATTGTGTGTCGTTCAATTTGTCCTTAACCTTGCTTATCACAATCGCGTTAAGTTCTTTGTCGATATATTCTTTTTCGATGTCGCTATTATCGTCCACAATAACAAGCCTGCTGCCCTCGTCGTTTTTGTCCACTCCGCCATAATAGTTTATTGGCAAATAACTGTTTAGCGGGGAATTTTTGTGGCGATTGGCGAGTTTGACCGCATTTTGCATCTGCCTATGTATGCAAAGCGATGCGAATGCGCCAAAATTGTGATTTTTGTTTGTGTCGTACACCTGGATTGCTTTATATAGGCCAATCATGCCCTCTTGAATAAGGTCATCAACATCTGCGCCA
>CANQHS010000092.1 GCA_947623795.1 uncultured Clostridia bacterium
GCTTGATGTAACACCACTTTCTTTGGGCATTGAAACTTTGGGCGGAGTATGCACAAAACTTATTCCAAGAAACACCACAATCCCTACAAAAAAGAGCCAGATATTCAGTACCGCACAAGATAATCAACCGGGCGTTGAAATTAATGTGCTTCAAGGCGAACGCGAATTTGCCGCACAAAATAAATCACTAGGAAGATTCCAATTAACAGGTATCCCACCAGCTCCAAGGGGAGTTCCTCAAATTGAAGTTACTTTCGATATTGACGCAAACGGAATTGTTAATGTTTCAGCAAAAGATTTAGGCACAAACAAAGAGCAAAAAATCACTATCACAGCTTCAACAAATTTGAGCGAAGATGAAATCAACAAAGCGGTTAAAGAAGCCGAGCAATTTGCGGAAGAGGATAAGAAAAAACGTGAACTAATTGATGCCCGCAATAACCTAGATGGCATGACAATGAACATTGAGAAGGTTATGAAGGAAAATGGCGATAAATTAAGCGAAGAAGATAAAAAATCCCTAACCGATGCTGTTGAAGAAGCTAAAAAGCACATCCAAAGCGAAAGCATGGACGAAATCAAAAAGGCAATCGACGATTTAACCAATGTTTCCAACACAGTTTTCAGCAAAATGTATCAAAATATGGCTAGCCAACAACAAAATGCTCAAGGTGGAACAAATCCAAATGGCGACAAGCCAAAAGATGACGGCGACCCTAACGTTGTTGTTGAATAGAATTTAAAGTTTGTTTTATATGTGGCTTTTCTTGATAGAAAAGCCACCAAAAGAACAACTTTGTTTTTCTGTTGCTCTTTTCTAAAAAGAGCAAAATAACACTTTTAAAGCAAAACACGAGGAGCATATGGCTAATAAAGATTATTATGAAACTTTGGGTGTCAACAAAAACGCGACAGATGATGAAATTAAGTCTGCGTTTAGAAATTTGGCAAAAAAATATCATCCAGATTTAAACAAAACACCTGAGGCTGCGGAAAAGTTTAAAGAAATCAACGAAGCGTATTCTGTTTTAAGTGATAAACAAAAACGCGCCAATTATGACCAATTTGGCTCAGCCGATGGCCCACAAGGCTTTGGCAGCGGAGCTGGTGGTTTTTCAGGCGGTTTTTCGGGTGCGGAAGGCTTTGGAGGCTTTGAAGATTTATTCAATATGTTCGGCTTTGGCGGGCGTGGCGCACAAGCACAAGTTCGCGAAGAAGGTGAAGATATTAATTTAAACTTAAACATCTCTTTTTTTGACGCTGCTTTTGGCTGCGAAAAGGAAATCACTGTAACTAGAAAAGAGCGTTGTAAGGACTGCAATGGGACGGGAGCAAAGTCTAATAGCGACTATGTGACATGTAACGAGTGCAATGGCACAGGCAGGGTGAGTTACACCCAGCAAACGCTGTTTGGTGTTACGAGAACAGTTGGCGTATGTAGGAATTGCGGAGGCAAAGGCAAAGTTGTTAAAAACAAATGTCCAAATTGCCGCGGCACGGGGTTAAAGACGGTTACTGCTAAAATCAAAGTTAAAGTCCCTGCCGGCATAGATAACGACCAAGTTATTCGTTTGAACGGGGAAGGCAATCAAACTGCATCGGCAAATGGCATTCCGGGCGATTTAAGGATTGCAATAACAGTCACTCCACACAGTCTATTGGTGCGTAAAGGCTTTGACCTATATGTCGACGCCTATGCACCAATAACCACTCTTTTGCTTGGCGGAAAAGTGGAAGTTCCGACCCTAAAAGGCACGCAAACCATAGATGTTGCGCCACTTACACAATCAAATACAAAATATACGCTTAAAGGCAAGGGCATCAAGTATCTTAAAGGACTAGGATATGGCGATATAATTGTAACTTTAAAGGGCGAGATGCCAAAAGATATAGACAAAAACGCCACAAAACTACTAAAAGAATTACAATCAACAATAAGCGAAAAGTCTTATCCAAAAACAAACAACTACAATAAAAAACTAGATTAAGTGTCGAATTTGGCACTTTTTTCTTACATACTATTGACAAATCAAAATAAAGTGATAAAATATTGCCTTGGAGATAAATATGGAATACTATACTATTGATGATATAAAAGAATTTTTAAAAAGCAAAGGATATGTCTGGAAAGGCGAAGTTTGGGATAATGGATTTTCCCCATCTAAAGTGACGATAGATGACCTTTATGGCAGAACAAAGCCCATTGTTTTGTTCGTGCTTTATAAGGATGGAGAAAAATTCACACAATATATAAGTGTGTTCGATACAAGTTTTAAATTATTTGAAGAACAGTTAGGAGAATTAAATCCTGGACATAATAAATTCTTGTTGCAAGAGGATTATTCAAGCGAATGGGCAGATTTCTTGGCTGAAAGGCACAATAACATTAACGCAGACTAATAAAATAGAATCTACGCTTGCGGCAGCACTATTTGCCTATGTAATAGATGTTTTTGCCAAACAATAACTTGATTATTGGTCTTAAGAATCTTGGTGCTTTAAAACAATATATTTTCATACTTTATTTTATGCACTCAATAATCTATCTGTTAAATTCTTGACAAAATATGCTAAAAAGGACTAAAAATGAATTCAAAGGAATTTGGTTGTTTTGATTTATATAAAATAGGGTAGTGGCAAGTTAACCTCAACTAAATAGAATAAAAAAATAAGGTTAACAACCTTATTTTTCTTCTTGTATAATAAAACCCCCAGATAGTCTGGGGGTTCATTTTAGGTTTACCGATGAACAAGTTTTCTCCTTTTATGTTA
>CANQHS010000093.1 GCA_947623795.1 uncultured Clostridia bacterium
GAACGTCAAATTAGGAGGTAGAAATGACTATTATCGACCAAATCGAGAAAGAGCAAGTTAGAACAGACATTACTCCTTTCAATATTGGAGACACTGTGCGTGTTATGTACAAAGTGAAGGAAGGAGATAAAGAGCGTGTTCAAGCCTACGAAGGCGTTGTTATTGCGAAAAAAGGTGCGGGCGTTAGAGAAAACTTTACAGTAAGACGCATTTCATTTGGTGTTGGTGTGGAAAGAACTTTCCCAACAAACAGCCCAAGAATTGAAAAAGTTGTTGTTGTTCGTAAAGGTGCAGTTCGTCGTGCAAAAATATATTACATTCGCAATCTTTCAGGTAAGGCAGCAAAAGTTAAAGAAGTAAGATAAGGCAGCAATGCCTTTTTTCTTTTTCTAGCTTTTATAGGAGATTTTAGTTGACAGAATTTGACAAAATTTAGTAGAATCAAACTATGTTAGCAAAAATATTATCATATGGATTGACGGGCATTGCGGGATATCCTGTCACCATTGAGTTGGATGTAAATGCTGGCTTGCCGGGCTATGACGTGGTGGGCTTGGCAGACACAGCAATCAAGGAAAGTAAAAGCCGAGTTAGAGCGGCAATTAAAAATAGCGCGTTTGATTATCCTATAAACAAAATTGTTGTAAATCTTGCTCCGGCGGACACAAAAAAAGAGGGCAGTTTATATGATTTGCCGATAGCTTTGGCAATTTTGGTTGTTGAAGATGTCATAACGGATAGTTCAATTAAAGATTATGTCGTTTTGGGCGAGCTGAGTTTAAATGGCGATGTTAGGAAATTAAACGGCATAATGCCAATGCTTATTTCGGCAAAGCAAATGGGCTATAACAAATTTATTATTCCAAAAGATAATGCAATGGAGGCTTCATTTATTGATAATATCGAAGTCTATCCAGTTGAAACGCTAAAGCAAGCCGTGAGCTTTTTAAAAGGCGAAATAGAAATCCAGCCAAACGACTGCAAAACTTTTGAAAGTGCATTAAAAAATCATGATTTCAAGCACGATTTTGCGTATGTAAAAGGTCAAGCGAGTGCAAAACGGGCAATGGAGATTGCAGCTGCTGGCGGACATAACATTTTGTTGATAGGCCCTCCCGGTGCGGGCAAAACAATGCTTGCAAAATGCTTTCCGTCAATTCTGCCCGATTTAACTTTTGATGAAAGCTTGGAAGTTACAAAAATTCATAGTGTGGCGGGAGTCCTTGATGCAAAACAGGGCATAGTTGTTGAACGCCCGTTTAGAAGTCCGCACCACACAGCAACATTAATCGCATTAACGGGTGGCGGACAGAAGGCAAAGCCGGGCGAAATCAGCCTAGCACACAATGGCGTGTTATTTTTGGACGAGTTGCCAGAATATAACCGTAATACAATAGAAACCCTTCGCCAACCTATGGAAGATGGCTATATCACAGTTTCAAGAAATGCATTAACAGTGCAATATCCTGCCAATTTCATTTTGGTGGCAAGCATGAATCCATGCCCATGTGGCTACTATGGCAGTGCAACTCACGAGTGCAAATGCACAGCAAGTGCAATACATAAATATTTATCTAAAATTTCTGGCCCGTTATTAGACCGTATAGATTTGCATATTGAGGTTGACAGCGTAAATTATGAAGAAATTTCGCAATACAAATTGGAAGAGCCAAGTAGCGAAATTAAAAAACGAGTTAATAAAGCAAGGGAAATCCAATTAAAACGCTTCAAAAATAGTGCAATTTATTCAAATAGCAAGATGAATGAAAAAGAATTTAAAGAATATTGCAAATTAGATAAAACATGTAGCGACCTAATTGAATTTGCGTTTAAAAAATTCAATTTGTCGGCTCGTGCATATACGCGAATTTTGAAAGTGGCACGCACAATCGCCGACCTTGACGGAAAAGAAAATATTGAAAAAGCACATATAATGGAAGCAATACAATATAGACTTTTAGACAAAAAATATATGGTGTAAAATGACAATTGAAGATAAAAACATAGTTTGGCTGGATTTATTTCCATTTTTAAGTTATCAAAAGAAAATTAAATTATTAACTCTCTTTAATGTCGATATGGACATTAAAAAAGTTTTTCTTGTAAAACCTTCGTTTAGAGAGGTGCTTACACAAGAAGAATTTTCAAAAATGAGCAGACTTTTGGATGACAATTATTTGAACAATCAAATCGATAAGTTCACAAAAGACGGCATCCAAATGATAACAATTCATAGCGAAAAATATCCGCCACTTCTTAAGGAAATTGATGACCCACCGCTATGCTTATATTGCAAGGGCAACATTCAACTTTTAAACACGACTTCAATAGCCGTTGTTGGAACAAGAAGACCCACAGATTATGGAATTGTAACGACCAAACAGTTTGTTAAAGAGTTGTCTAAATCTGGCGTAACCATAGTGTCGGGCATGGCAGTAGGCGTGGATTATGTTGCACATAAAACAGCTATAGACGAGGGCGGAAGCACCATTGCCGTTCTAGCCGGAGGGCTTTATCATCTCTATCCGGCTGCAAATATTGGCCTTGCTCGCAAAATAATGGAAAATAACCTTATAATTACTGAAATGAGTCCAGATATAACTGCACAAGCTTACTTTTTCCCACTAAGAAACAGAATAATTGCGGGCTTAACGAAAGGCACGCTCG
>CANQHS010000094.1 GCA_947623795.1 uncultured Clostridia bacterium
GGTCACATTATAAGCGCCGCTTGGCGGAGCAAAAAGGTTCATCTCAATGCCCAAATTTTTGCTAATTAGTTCGTGGCACATATGAATTTCCTCAACATTGGCTTCGAACGAAAGCGTGTCTTGGTCCTTATGGAAAAATCCGTGGTTGCCGAGTTCGTGCCCGCGTGAATAAATTTCTTTTACGAGGTCGACATTTTTAGTTGCCCAACTGCCGCCAATGAAAAATGTGGTTTTCGCCTTGTAAACGTCAAAGATGTCCAGCATGTCGCGTACATATTCGTTGCCTTGATAGACATTTATCATAAAGCAGACATTGTTGTTCGATGTGTTGCCGTTGTAGATGACGCGGTTATCCGCCTTAACGCCCAGCGCTTTCGAATTTGAAATTGAGAGCCCAACGAGAGCAACTAGCATCAGAACGATTATGACATTGGCTTTTATTAAACTTTTTTTCATAGTTTAATTTATTAAATTAAAAAATCATCTATTCCAAAAAGCGGAGCATATTTAAAATAATCATTAGTTCGTCCTCATGCGTTTTTGTCTTTTGGGGTGAGATAAATTGATTTTGATGCCGCAGCTATATCAACAACACATATTTAATTTTTAAAAATTGCGATTTAATATTGACAAAATTAAATTATAATGTTATCATAACAAACGAGGTATAAAATGAAAAAAGTTAAATTTTATGGTGATAAAGTTGTTGATGTCGATGAGGAGTATGGAATTGCAAGGAGTGCAAAGGTTGTGGACGCAATTGAAAAAACTTTGCGCCTTAGCAAGGAACATGCGGACGCAACGATAAAAAACGAATCCGAAGAGACAAAGCAAAAAAAGAAAACAACGCAAGATAAAAAACAACAAGCGATTGAAAGAAAACGCGCTTTGGAAGAGGAATTTGCAAAAACGGAAACTTTGGTTGCCTCAATTTTGAAAATGGCAAAAGAGGAAGGCGTTCAAGCCGCAATGAATGAATTTTCCAAAAAACTTGAAAAATACAAAGCGGATAGCAACGAATTGGACGAAAAAATGAAGGAGTTTGGGCTTGACGGCGTTTCGAATCGCTATGTTAAACTATTTGAAACACTTTGCAAAGAAAATATCGAATTTTTGCCATATGCTCCAGACGCACTTTTTGAAAGGGATTTGGCAACGATTCTCAACAAAGCCGCAAAAACGGACAAAGCAATCTTGAAAAAAATTCAAAAGAACCTTGAAAAGGCGGACTATTTTAGCACAAACAAAATTAACATAAAGAATTTGAAATTTTTCCCAGACTATATTTCGCAAATCACCGAGCACACGGATGCAATGTTCGCCCTATCTTTGGACTATACAAAATTTAAAAATTTGCACACAAAAATATTGCAAAATTTAAGAGCAAACACAAATCTTATGTCGGATATGATTACACGCGTGCCTGAAACTTTACAATATTTAACGAAAGAGGATGTTGCCGCAGTTTACAATTACAAGAACTCGGCAATTGGCTACGCAATATATAATTATCCAAAAAATTTGGACTCACTCGAAAGCAATTTCTTTGCAAAACATAAACCAAAATATGTTTTCTCAAACTACTCAAAAGCCAAATTGATTGACCGATTTGAAGGAGTGGATATTGCTCGATTCCCAGAATTGGTGGCACATTTGGGCATAAATGTTGACGGCGGCTATGGAGTTTAAAAAATAAGGCATTGCGCCTTATTTTTTTATAATTGTGAGATACACTCGACTTCGTGTCGGCACATGTCATTCTGAGCGTAGCCGAAGAATCTGCCGACACTACGCTCGGTATGACAAGTTGTTATAATTTTTTAACGAGTTTCATGTCAACGCGGCCGCGTTCGTCAATCTTGATTGTTTTAACAAGCACTCTGTCGCCAACTTTGACTACGTCCTCAACTTTTTCAACATGGTCCTTGCTAAGTTTTGAGATGTGAATCATGCCTTCCTTGCCTGGAGCAACTTCGACAAATGCGCCGAATTGTGCGATTTTTGTAACTGTTCCTTCATATTCGCAATTGAGTTCGAGGTCGGTTGCAATGGTGAGGATGATTTGTTTTGCTTTTTCAAGCATTGCTTGGTCGGTTGAGGAAACGAAAACATCGCCTTCGTCCTTAATATCAATCTTAACGCCCGTTTGAGCGATGATTTCGTTGATAACCTTTCCACCCGTGCCTATAACTTCACGAATCTTGTCTGGGTCAATTTTGAAAGTGATAATCTTTGGTGCATATTTGCTTAGCTCTTTTCTTGGCTCTTTGATGGTCTTTGTCATGAGTTTTAGAATTTCCATTCTGCCAAGTCGGGCTTGCTCGAGCGCAGTTTCAAAGATTTTCCTATCAATTCCGTGGATTTTGATGTCCATTTGAATTGCGGTTATGCCTTTTGTTGTTCCCGCAACTTTAAAGTCCATATCGCCGAGGAAATCCTCCAAGCCTTGTATGTCGGTTAGAACTGCAACTTTGTCACTATCCTTATCTTTCATAAGTCCCATTGCGATTCCGGCAACAGGGGCCTTGATTGGAACGCCGGCGTCCATAAGTGCTAGTGTGCTGCCGCAAACGGATGCCATTGAGGTTGAGCCGTTTGAGGACAAAATGTCGCTCACCGTCCTTATTGCGTATGGGAATTCTT
>CANQHS010000095.1 GCA_947623795.1 uncultured Clostridia bacterium
AAAAGTTTTGAATATAAAATTGTTGGAGATGTGGACAGCGGCAGCATTAAGGTGAGCAACAAGGATATAAGAAAAGTAACTCGTCAGTCGTTTAGAAGTTTTTATGGCATGGTGTTGCAAGAAAGTTGGCTTTATAACGCGAGCGTTAAAGATAATGTCGCATATGGCAAGCCGGACGCTAGCATGGACGAAATCATCGAAGCGTGCCGCCTTGCGGGCGCGCACGCCTTCATCGAAAAATTGCCACAAGGCTACGATACAATCATAACCGAACGTGCGGATAACATAAGCGCCGGGCAGAAGCAACTTTTGTGCATCGCACGCATCATGCTCGTTAAGCCGCCAATGATGATTTTGGACGAAGCAACAAGCAATATCGACACGCGCACAGAAATGAAAATCCAAGAGGCGCTCGACATTATGATGCAAGATAGAACGTGCTTTATTGTGGCGCATAGGCTATCGACAATCGAAAATGCGGACACAATTTTGGTTATGAACAAAGGCAAGATTGTCGAACAAGGCAAACACCAAGAACTTTTAGCAAAGGGCGGCTTTTACTATAAACTTTTCACCAGCCAATTCGCCATTAAATGACCTGTCACCCCGAACAAAGCAACATGTCATTCTGAGCGAGTGAAACGAGTCGAAGAATCCCCAAATAGGACGCGAGAGATACATTCGACTCCGCGGTGGCGAAATACATTTATAGGCTCAACATGACAATGACAACGCCACCGCTCCGCTCAGTATGACAGCAACAGTAGTTAGTCTAAGAATCCCACTAGCGAAAACCGATATTTTATATTAGGAGAAAATATGGAGCAAACGAAAACAAATGAAGTGAACATCAAAAACAAAAAGTTCAAATTTTGGCAATACTTTAAGCCGCATAAAGGCACAATTTCGATATTGCTTATTATTCAAATATTCTTTATTATTGCGCCTGTAATTCGAACATTGCTATCTGCACAATTTATTGTTTGTATAACGGAAGGATTTGAGAACCACATATATTTTTGGGAAGCTGGCAAATTGTTGATTGTTTCAGAGATGATAAGAACGCTTGATTATGTTGTGAATCATTTTTCAAGCGTGCTTTTATTTAGGCTTCAAATTAAAGTTAACAAAGCTATGAGCACGGATATAACGCAACAAGCCTTTTTGGTTTCGTCAAAAGCATATAGCGACCATAACACAGCAAATTTCACGCAGCGAATCAACAGCGACCCATATACGATTTTTGTTAACATGACCAATTTTGTTGAAACAATAACCGGCCTTATAACAAGCATAATTGTGGTGGGCTACATTTTGTTCATTAATGTTTATGTGGGATTAGTTTTGCTTGCAACCGTTTTTATTTGTTCGCTCATAGAAACTTATAGAAGAAGAACATATAAAAACATGCAAAAAGAAAATATGCGTAGGCAAGAAAAATATTCAAGCCTGCTTAACGAAGTCGTGAGGAGCGAGCGCGACATTAAATCGCTAAATATGGAAGCGAATTTAAAGGAAAATGTGAGTAGGCGATTTGATTATTGCAACAATTATAGTTACAAAACAAATGTGTTCTTCAACAAGTGGTGGACATTGCGCGCCGCTGTGTCAAACATTCTTAATGCTTGTGCGCTTGGCTTGGGCATTTATTATATGAATATGGGGCTTTTAACTTTGGCATCTTATATGATTATCCAAAACAATCGAGGCTATGTTTTTGAACTATTAACGGGATATGAAGAATTAACAAAACATTTCAGCGAAATTTCGCTTGCTGTGGGGAGAATAAGCGAACTTTATCAAGACGACGAATATGAACTTGAAAAGTTTGGAAATATAAAAAGAAAACGCATTAAAGGCAAAATTGAATTTAAAGATGTCGGCTTTACATATATTGAATATCGCGACAAAACTGAGCAAGAAATCAAACTTGAAAAGCGCGCCAACAAGCGGCAGCATATTAATGCAAAAGTGCCAAAGCGGGTCGAAGTTGGGAAAAATCGCGTGTTTGACGATTTGAGTTTTGAAATTGAGCCGAACACCACAGTTGCATTTGTAGGCAAGTCGGGCAGCGGGAAAAGCACAATTTTGAATCTGATTTCCAAAATGTATGTGGTTGACGATGGAAAGATTACAATCGACGGAATAAACATCAATAGCCTAGATAAAGAAACACTCCGCTCGTCCATCTCGCTCGTCAATCAATTCCCATACATTTTCGATATGACAATAAAGGAAAATTTGCTGCTTGCAAAGCCCGACGCCACGGATAAAGAGATAAATCAAGTGCTTAAAGATAGTGCGCTGGACGAGTTCGTTGCCGGCCTAACCTATGGGATTGACACCCGCGTTGGCGAAAGCGGAATTAAACTATCTGGCGGACAACGTCAAAGACTAGCAATCGCACGCGCAATGCTAAAAAAATCCAGCATAATTTTGTTTGACGAAAGCACTTCTTCGCTCGACAATCTTGCACAAAATCAAATTAAAAAGAGCATAGATAACATCAAGGGCAAATCCACAATCGTGATAGTTGCCCACCGCCTATCTACCATTAAAAATGTGGACAAAAGATTCTTTTTGCAAAATGGCGAAATTGTGGACACGGGCACATTTGACGAACTCTTTAAG
>CANQHS010000096.1 GCA_947623795.1 uncultured Clostridia bacterium
AGTATGCATGACGCCTATTTAATTCTTTCATAAGTCATACTCCTCTTACGCTTTTTTACTGCTTGATGCAGTCTTCTTTGTTGCAGGTTTATCTGCACTTGTTTTTGTGGTTTTTTCTGTCTTTTCAGTTTTTGCTGCGGTCTTTGTTGTTTTAGCGGTTGTTTTTGTTGCTGTCTTTGTTGTTGCTTTCTTTTCAGGTTTTGGAGCTTCAACTTTTTCAACTGCTTCAGCTTTTTTCTCTACCTTTTTAGCGGCAGGTTTTGCTGCTTTAACTGCCTTAACATCAAGGCTAGCACCACATTTTTTGCAAACGCGAACTTTTTTGCCTTCAACCACGCCATGAGCCACTCTTGTTGCCTTTTTGCAAGCTGGGCAAACAACCATAACGTTAGAAACGCTGATTGCGCCTTCGGTTTTCAAAATGCCGCCCTTGTCATCCTTGCTTCTTGGTTTTTTGTGGTGTGCTTGAATGTTCACACCAGCGACAGTAACGCGTGCATTTTCGCGGTCAATTTCTAAAATTTCGCCTGTTTTTTTAGCATCTTTACCGGCTAAAACAACAACGTTATCACCTTTTTTAACATTTAATTTCATTTTAGCCCTCCTATAAAACTTCCGGTGCTAGGGACAAGATTTGAGTGAATCCCTTTGCACGAAGTTCCCTTGCTATTGGTCCAAACACACGTGTGCCACGTGGTGCTTTTTGCTTGTCGATAATAACAGCAGCGTTATCGTCAAATTTAATTGAACTGCCGTCGGCACGTTGAACGCCCTTTTTAGAACGAACAATAACTGCCATGACAACATCGCCCTTTTTAACCTTTCCGTCTGGATCGGCTTTTTTAACAGAGGCAACAATGATATCGCCAACGTTAGCAAATTTTCTAACCGAACCACCAAGGCAGCGGATGCACATTATCTTTTTTGCCCCAGTGTTGTCGGCAACGTTAAGTGTTGATAATGGTTGTATCATATTCCCTCCTACTTAGCCCTTTCAACGATGGTGAGAAGCCTAAAGTATTTATCTTTGCTAAGTGGGCGAGTTTCGATGATTTTCACTGTGTCGCCAACTTTGGCTTCGTTCTTTTCGTCGTGAGCTTTATATTTTTTAGTGTATGTTGTGTATTTTTTATAAATTGGGTGTTTTTTCTTGCTGGTTACCAAAACAGTAATAGTTTTGTCCATTTTATCAGAAACAACAACACCTTGAATTGTCTTGCGGTTTACTTTCTTTTCTTCCATAATATTACTCCTTTGCTCCAGCAGTTTCTTTTATTTTTAAAGCAGTTTTAACTCTAGCGATATTTCTTTTAACTATTCTAATTCTTGAAGTGTCTTGCAATTGATTTACTTTGTTTTGGAAGGTCAAATTGAAAAGTTCGCTTCTCAATTTTGTTTCCTCTGCTTGTAATTCCTTAACACTCATGTTGTTATAATTATTCTTCATTGTTTTCACCGCCTTTTTCCTTATAAACTACCCTAGTTTTACAAGGAAGTTTATGCGAAGCAAGCCTTAGTGCTTCCAAGCAAACTTCTTCGCTTGGTCCGCTCACTTCAATGATAACTCTATCGCGTTTTACAACTGCAACGTGGCCAACTTGCGCACCTTTACCACTACCCATACGAGTGTCGGCTGGTTTTTTGGTTATTGGCTTGTGTGGGAAAACTTTAATCCAAAGTTTGCCACCACGTTTCATGTATCTGTTGATAGCAACACGTGCTGCTTCAAGTTGATTTGGGGTTATCCAGCATGGTTCAGTTGCTTGCAAACCGTAGTCGCCATATGTTACCTTGCTACCACGAATAGCACGGCCGGACATATTGCCACGGAATTGTTTTCTTCTTTTCTCTCTTTTAGGTAACAACATATTAGTTCTCTCCTTTCTTGTGATTTACAGTGCTTTGAGAAACTTTACCTAAGATTTCGCCCTTATATATCCAAACTTTAACGCCAAGAACACCATATGTGGTGTGAGCTTCAACCTTAGCGTAGTCGATATTAGCGCGAATAGTTTGTAAAGGCAAGTTGCCGTCGTGGTAGTGTTCGCTTCTTGCAATTTCCGCACCGTCCAATCTTCCAGAAACCATTGTTTTAACACCCAAAGCGCCAGCGCGCATAACGCGTTGCAAAGCGCTCTTCATAACGCGTTTGTATTGAGCGCGTTTTTCAAGTTGGCTTGCGATGCTTTCTGCAACAAGTTTTGCATCAAGGTCTGGGTTTTTGATTTCAACAATGTTCACGTTAATTTTTTCAGCACTGCTCAATTTTTCAACAGCCTTTTTAAGTGTTTCAACGCCAGCACCCTTTGTTCCAATCAAAACGCCTGGTTTTGCGGTTGAAATGGTGACAGTAAGGCTATCTGATGTTCTTTCAATCAAAATGTTGCTGATTGCGCAGTTTTTGTATTCTTTAAGGATGTATTTGCGTAAAGTATCGTCTTCTTTAATGTTTTTAGCAATATCTTTTTTGTTTGCATACCAAAAAGAATTCCATGGTTTATTGATGCCAATTCTTAGGCCATTTGGATTAACTTTTTGTCCCATACTCTACTCCTTTACATCTAGCACAACTTTAATGTGGCTAGTTCT
>CANQHS010000097.1 GCA_947623795.1 uncultured Clostridia bacterium
TGCAAGCTGGACCGCAACTAGCGGAAACGGCATCACATTGAGCTTTGTTCAAGAAATTTTGAATGCATAGATTAAAATAAAAAAAGCGGGGATTCCCCGCTTTTTTTATGCTTAATTTGCTTTGTATATTCTGTTTGCTTTGTATATTCTGTTTGCTTTGTATATTCTGTTTGCTTTGTATATTCTGTTTGCTTTGTATTTGTCATGTTGTATTTACTTTGTTTTGTGGCTTGTTATTAGGCTTGTTAATATGAAAGTAAAAGATTAAAAGTTAATAAAAAAACGCCCGAGAGGGCGTTTTGGTTGCTATCTAGAAAAGGTTTATTCTTTATTAGTAGTCTTTTCTTTTTCGTACGCAGCCAATAATGCAGAACTAATTTGTTCACGCGTTTCGGTGTTTAGTGGGTGCACAATGTCTCTGTACTCGCCACTAGGTGCTTGCTTAGATGGCATAGCAATAAAGTTACCATTTGTGCCTTCAATAATCTTCACATCATGCACAACAAATGCGTCGTCAATGGTGAAAGAAGCAACGGCTTTTAACTTGCTATCATCCTTAGTAACCAACCTAATTCTAATGTCTGTGATTTTCAAGTCTGTTCACCTTCCCTTTTTAAGATTAACTAAATTGTTTAGTCAATTATATTTTAACCAAAAACAAAAAAAATTGCAAGCATTTTAAGGCATTTTTTAAAACTATTATAAAAAACAACAAATTGCCCGCTTTCCATTGCAAAATTAGGAAAATAATCATATAAAAAATTATGAAAGTAAATTTGAATTCTGTTTTGTTTTTGGGTGTGGGCGGAATAAGCATGTATCAACTCGCGCTCGCCTACAAAAATATGGGTTATAATGTGCTGGGCTATGACAACAAAAAGAGCAAATACACAAAGATTTTGGAAGAAAACGGAATTAAAGTAACAACGCGTTTTAACAAAGAGTTTTTGTATGTAAAAAAATGCATAAAAACGGCAGCAATTAAGGACGATAACAAATATGTTGTTGCTCTAAAAAAGTTAAATGTGCCAATTTTTGATCGCGCAGTCATATTGGGTGAACTTTGTGCGAAATTTAAGTGCGTTATTGCGGTTGCGGGAACGCACGGGAAAAGCACAACAGCAAGCTTAATCTATGAAGTTTTGAAAGCTAAATATAAGAAAGTGAGTTGCCATATTGGAGCGGATGTTTTTGACCCGCGCTTTAATTTGGGCGATGATTTTTTGGTGGTGGAAGCGTGTGAATATAACAAAAGTTTTCTTAAGCTAAAACCGAACATCGCGGTCGTTACAAATGTCGAGCCCGACCATATGGATTGCTACAAAACGATGTTTAATTTGCGTTCCGCCTTTCAAACTTTTATGAAGCGGGCAGAGGTTAGATTCTGCGGCGGCGACAAAACGACAGATTTTTTGAAAAAAATTGCCAATGTGCAAGTTGTTGAGCCAACAAATTTAAAAATCAAGCCAAAAATTTTGGGCGAGCATAACTTTCAAAACATCTCTATGGCGGTGGCGGTTGCAAAAAGCCTAGATGTGGACGACGAAACAATTATAAAAGCCGTCAACTCGTTTGGCGGGGTGAATAGGCGATATGAATATCTGGGCGAATATTTAAAACAAAAAGTTTATATCGACTACGCTCATCATCCAACTGAAATTAAAGCTTTTGTTTCAAGTTTTTTGGAACAATATAATGACCCACTCATCATCTTTCAGCCGCACACCTATTCGCGCACAAAATACTTATTAAATGAATTTGTTGATGTGTTATCGCAAATAAAAAACTTGTGTATCTATAAGGAATATCCCGCGCGGGAAAAGAAAAATATGGGATTGAGCGCGCACGACCTTTATTTGACCTTAAAGGGAAAAAATCCGCAAATAAAATATTTGGCGAGCGTGAACTCTGTTATGAAATGCGCAAAAAATTTTAGCGCAATTGCTTTCGTTGGCGCGGGGGATATCGACAAGGTGGCAGCAAAAATTATTAAATTTGCAAAAAACTGTTGACAAATATTAAAAAACCTTGTATAATCAACTAGCAAGAATTAAACAAGGAGAAGTTATGAAGAAAGATATCCAACCAAATTATGTTGAAGTTACTTTCGTTTGCGCTTGTGGTGCGGAATTCAAAGGCAAGACCTCAAAACCTAACACCAAAGCCGGCGATGTTGTTAAACTTGAAGTTTGTGACAAATGCCACCCATTTTTCACCGGTCAACAAAAATTAGTGGACACCGAAGGAAGGGTTGATAAATTTAACAAAAAACACAATAGATAGCTTAGTTTGCACTCTCTTTTTTGCATGTCAGGACGGGGGAGTGCTTTTTTTAATTTATGAAAACAATTGAATTGAGAAAAAGTTTAAAATCCAAATTCCGCCAACTTGACATTGATGAAGTTGACGTTGATTTTATCATCGCGAATGTCCTAAACATTAGCCACACCGAGCTAAGCTTGATTGAAGAAATTTCATCCGCGGACGAAGAGAAAATTAATGAAATCGCCGAATTACGCATGGCGGGCAAGCCCATTGACAAAATTTTGGGC
>CANQHS010000098.1 GCA_947623795.1 uncultured Clostridia bacterium
ATCTGCTCAACCGCTCCCGCTCCTACTGCGTGCGCTAAATCTTTTAAAATATCAGTGTCCCCGTATTCTTTAAAAAACTCTTCAATAAGCCCGATATCTTCACCGCTTCTTATTTTCTTCAATAACTCGTTGCTTCGCTCTAAAGGCATTTTAAGAAATGAGCGGGCTGGTATTTTAATTTGTTTAGTAGTTTTTTTTAAATTAATACCAAATTTGTAGCGAAAATAAGCTCTTAATTTTTTTGTTACGGGTATAGTTGCCCCAAACTCATGAACAGCTCCAAGCCCCGCCATATCTAAATCTTTATCAACTTCTTTTGAACCGTTAGAACCTAAAATGCCAACCTTAACTTGATAATTTTTAGACATCTCTTTAACTAGCTCTTCAAGCCCTTTAAAGTTAATATCCGCTTTTATATCAGGACTAAGCAAAAGTTATTCGCCCTCTTTCCACAAATATATTGCCTGTCAAATATGGCTTAATCATTGTAGCGTATTTGACACCGTAAGGAGTAGTAGCATACATAGATAACGTTGGATTATTATTAATCCATGGCGGTATTGAATAACCAACCGACACTGAACCTACACTTTTTGAGGTCATTAAGCCAAAACCGTTAACCCCTAAAGCGTTATTAAAATCAACCGTTAAATAATGCGCTGTGAGATATAAAAATACTAAGGTTGCGGTTTTTTTATCAGGAAATAAACCTTGATTAAAATTAACCCAAGCCTCATTGAACGCATTTATTATATCGCTATCTTGCGTAAAGTTTAAAACATTTTGGTTTATTAATTGCCAACTTTCGGTAATTGTAGGCGGATTATCCGTACTAGGCACAATACATTCATAAAACAAATTATTATAATAAACAATTTGTCCTAAAAAATATACTGTTCCTTCCGTCCAATTAACCAAATAAACGGGGCTAAACCTCGGAAATTGAGTTTTAAAATCTTCGGGTGTTATTATATCTATTATTTTTTGCATATCAATTTAAAAACAAGAGGGGAATAATCCCCTCATTATTAGTATTAGTAGGTATTGTAATCTAAAAAATAGATTATTGTTTATTGTTGTTTATTGGTTTTGGGAGTGTTTTCTTTTTCTGTTTTCTTTTGAACAATTTCAAGCTCTTTTTTCAGCTTTTCATTTTCAGCCTTAGCTGTTTCAAGCTCTTTTTTAGCTTTCTTTTTTTCATCCTCGTATGTAGCGGGGTCAACATATTTACAAACCCCTTTTTGCTTCAAGAGAATTTCAAGCGCTTTTTGGTCGTCAATCTCTTTTACTTCACCTGCATTTAATCTTATATCAAATACAGTATAATTAAAAGTTGATTTATTTTCTATTAGCATATTGTCTCCTTAAACTACTTGAATATCCGCATATAATAATGAGTTAGTTCTCTTTAAATATGGCGGAATAAACTGTGCATGTGCTTGTGATAGCAAATCTAAAGACCCTTGAGGGAATAACGGCATTGGTGTATAAGGTACAGGCATAAATGCGCATAAATTGTCGGGGTCAGTATTATAGAATACATATCTTGCACCTTTTCCTGCTGCATTAGCTTTATCATTATATGTTGTATGTACAATTTTAAAATCGTTTCCTACAACACGTTTTAGCGAATCTTCCAAAACTTCTAATCTTGATAAGCCAAATTGACCAAACGGACGTCCCAAAGAATAATAATCACTTGAAGGTATTAGCATTCTATTGAATCTAACCGTGTAATTAGTATTTTGACCATAAACGGAGCCCACCGATGCTAAAAATGCCTGGAATTGCATATCAGTCATAGTCGCCAGAGTTGCAGTCATGAGGGTAGTATCAACCGTTACGCCTGTTTGATTTAATAAGCCCGTTGTGCCATCACCAAAACCGAAGAAAAATGCTTGTTGAATAGCTAAATCATATTGTTTCTTTCTGCTACGTTCTTTTGTTTCAATTATTGAGAATGTTTCAGCGTTTACTCTTGCCATGTTAACAAGTTCGTTTGTAACCGAGTAATCTTTGCGCCAAAAATGGTTTTTAATCCTTAAAGCGCCAATTTGGATTGATGAATTACTATCTTTAGCAATTCCGTCTGCTGTCGGCTCAATCCAACCATCATTTACATTGCCTGTAAAATTAACTGCATATTGTAATAATTCTTGAGCATAAGCACCTGTGCCTACTTCAATACGTGCAAAATCTGACAATTTTTGCCCGTCTAATTCATAATAAAGGCTATCAACTACACCGCCAATTATTTGAGTTAAAGTGCTTGAAATTTGCGCTAAGCCTAATTGTGCGCCAATACCGCTAGCATTATTAACAATGCCATTCATAGAGCTAAGCCCCTTTTGTGTGCGCAATTTATAATCTTCTTTTGTTAATAATCCTATTTTATCTTTCATTTTTATTAATTCCTTTCTATTATTCAGCCGCTGCCTGTGTACCTAGGTTAAAATCTAATTGAACTTTGACAAAATCGCCTTGAGCTGCTGCGGATGTTAAAGCTATGCCACAAAATGCGTTGCTTTCAGTTGTGGTTGCTGCAAC
>CANQHS010000099.1 GCA_947623795.1 uncultured Clostridia bacterium
GGTGCAAACAAATAACAAGTTAACGTTTGCGCCGTGTAACAAGCAAACTAACATAAATGCAGTAAGAAAATAAAAACTTTTAAAGAGTTAACGGAGTGCTCTTTAAAAGTAAGAGGAGTGTCCGCCGCTAGGCTTACATTTGCGTAATGTAATGAAGCAAATTAGCAAAAAGGCGTGGCACGACGAGCGGTTATGGCGGAATTGGCAGACGCGCAAGACTAAGGATCTTGTGGTGTAACACCCGTGCAGGTTCAAGTCCTGTTAACCGCACCATACATACTGAACAAAATGTCTTATTTAGGGGGATAATATGGCGATTAAAGGAATGCTGATTAGAGCGACAAAAGATGAAAGTAGAAATAAAGAACTTTCAGAATTTATATGGTCGCTATCATTTAAAAAGCCAATCCGTGTTGATGTTGCTGTTTACAATGAACCAATATCGGTCAAAGTTTCAAAAACTAGATATGTAATAACAGTAAACCCTAAAAGCGAGTTTGAAGAAATAAAAAACTTTTTATTGAAAAAGGGATATATAAGCGATTAAAGAAAATGTCGCGAAATCAAATTTGATTTATTTTGATTTCTGACGAGAAAAAATCAAAAATCAAACAATCGCAAAATCAAAAATATTAAAGCAAAAAATTTGGCGGGGGTCAATTTTTTGTTTTTTTATTGTGAATATGTTATAATAGGCATATGGAAATTATTGAAGCGAAAAAAGAACATTTTGAAGCGATAAAAGATTTGCTTGTTGAGTTGCAAGAGTATGTTATTGAGATTGATAAATACAAACTCAATATTTTGTCGCCTAAATATAGGGAGCAATATTTCAAAAAAACATATAAGGAAACATATAAAAACGGTGGCAAGATTTTTGTTGCAATTCAAGATGGGGTTGTTGTTGGCATGATTGCTGGGCATTTGCGAGTTTATGATGATAACGACAAATTGGATTTCACCTGTCCTAAAATGGGTGTTGTTGAAGAGTTGATTGTTAGCAAAACATCACGCAAGGGCGGAGTTGGCAATTTGCTGTTAACCACAATGGAAAATTATTTTAAATCGATTGGCTGCGAATATATTAAAATTGGAGTGTTTGCTTATAATGAAAATGCAAAACAATTTTACGCAAAGCATGATTATGAAAATCGATTTGTTGACATGTTTAAGGCGATAAAGTGACATTAGCAAAATTTGGGGTTTTATAATAAAGAATAACATGTGGCTTGGGGGAAATTATGTTTAAACTTTTAAGATATATGCGAAAAAGAGATTGGGCGGCAGTTTTGGCGATTGGTGTTTTTGTTGTGTTGCAAGTGTGGCTTGAAATCCGCATGCTTGAATACACAAAGCCGCTAACGAGCCTGCTCGCAGCGCAAACAATCACCATGCACGATGTTTGGCTCAATGGCGGATTTATGTTGTTATGCGCGTTGGGCAGCATGATAAGTTCGTTCGTGTGCAGTTTTTTTTGCGTGCGCTTATCCAATTCATTTTCATACAATTTGCGAAACAAGATGAACGAGAAAATTTCCACATTTTCATCTAACGAAATGAAAAGTTTTTCAACCGCAAGTTTGCTAACCCGAACAACGAACGATGTTATGCACGTGCAGATGTTCATTTCTGTTGGGCTGCAAATGATGTTGAAAGCGCCCGTGCAAGCGATTTGGAGTATAACAAAAATTTCTTCCACTTCGTTTGAGTGGACATTGGCAACCGTGATTGCAGTGGCGATTATCGTTGCGCTTGTTGGCACGATTGTGGCGGTCGTTCTGCCAAAATTGAGAAAAGCACAAAAGTTGATTGACAATCTAAACGGTGCGATGCGCGAAAATGTTTCGGGCGTGCGAGTTGTGCGTGCGTTTAATGCGGAAGACTATCAAGAACAAAAATTTGAAGTTGCGAACACAGCTTTAACAAAAAATCAGTTGTTTACCACGCGCACAATGGGCTTGCTTATGCCTGCCATGACGGTTTGCATGAACGGACTGAGTTTGGCAATCTATTGGATTGGCGCAGTGCTTATAAATCAAGCATCGCTCTTTGAGCGCGCCGACCTAATTGGCACAATGAACGAATTCACCCAACTCGCAATGCGCGTTGTCATGGCGTTTATTATGCTAATTGCGGTGTTCATTCTTCTTCCGCGTGCGATGGTTTCCGCAAAACGAATCAACGAAGTTTTGGACACAAAAAATTCGATTGTTGAGGGCAATCTTTCGCCAGATAAGGACATCTCTGGAGTTGTTGAATTCAAAGATGTTTCGTTTAAATATTCAGACGGGAGCGGGGATGTTATCAAAAACATTTCGTTTGTTGCAAATCCAGGAGAGACGCTTGCCATCATTGGTGCAACAGGCTCAGGAAAGACAACTTTGATTGACCTCATTCCGCGCTTTAACGATGTGAGTTCAGGCGAAGTTTTGGTTGACGGATTGAATGTTAAAGACTATAAGCAAGAAGAACTCAACAGCAAAATTGCGGTCATTTCGCAAAATGCGTGCTTGT
>CANQHS010000100.1 GCA_947623795.1 uncultured Clostridia bacterium
TAAAAGGAGAAAACTTGTTCATCGGTAAACCTAAAATGAACCCCCAGACTATCTGGGGGTTTTATTATACAAAAAACACCACAGTATATTGTGGTGCTTTATGTTTAAAATGATATATGTTGTTATTCAACTGAAACTATGTAGTAGTAAACGGGTTGACCGCCAAACACCATTGAGATATCAATATCTGGGAAATTATCTTCCAATTTGCTTTGAACATTCTGCGAATCTTCCTCAGTTACTCCATCGCCGTAGAATAATGTTATGTTGCTAGTTTCTGGAGTGACAATCTTTTTAACAAGATCAACAGTTGTGTCGCATACATCTTTGCCTGTTGTTAGTACGGTGTGGTTATCAAGGCCCATGATGTCGCCCACCTTAACATCAATTCCATCAACATTGGTTGTCCTAACTGCATAAGTGACCGAGCCGGATTTGACAGACGGCAAAACTTCCATCATATTCTCTTTGTTCTCATCAATTGAGCAGTTAGCGTCAAATGCCAAGACGGCACTTACACCCTCTGGAATACTCTTGGTTGGGATTACGATTATGTTCTTGTCCGTTATGTCGTTTGCTTGCTCTGCCGACATGATAATGTTCTTATTATTAGGGAAAACAAAGATATTTTTAGCATTAACTTTGTCTGCCGCTGTTGCAATGTCGTTAGCGCTCGGATTCATAGTTTGGCCACCGCTTATCACATAGTCAACATCAATATCTTTAAACACATTGGTTAAGCCCTCGCCTGCCGCAACTGCTATCATGCCATACTCTTTAAGCGGAGTTTTTTCTTGTTGCTTTCTTAATTGGCGGTTTTGTTCAAGCATATTTTCAATTTTAACACCGTTAAGTTCGCCCAATTGAAGTGCATAACCCAAAGCCTTGTTTGGCTCATTGGTGTGGACATGGACTTTGATTAGTTGCAAATCTCCTATGCAAAGCACACAATCGCCAATTTCACAAAGTCGCGTACGAAGTGTGTTTATATCCGCATCTGTGGTTTTTTCATATATATTAATGATAAAGAACTCGGTGCAATAGGCAAATTTGATGTCAGCCAAAGATTCAAAATTGACATGTAAATCTTCGCTTGTGATGTCCTTTTCAACGTTGTTTACAAAGGAAACTTCAGTCATTTCGCCGGTTAGCGCCTTATAAAAACCGCTGAAAATATACACCAATCCTCTTCCGCCGGCGTCAACGACACCCGCTTTTTTAAGAACAGGAAGCATATTTGGGGTTTGTTGCAAAGTTTCTTCCCCATAAGCTATGATTTGATTAAAGAATTCTTCGAAAGTTTTACTAGTTTTGCTAGCTTGTTTGGATTTTTCCGCCATGGCTTTAATGATTGTCAAAATCGTGCCTTCTTTTGGCACTGTGACAGCCTTATATGCCATAGTTGCACCATTTTCAATGGCTTTTGCAAAGTCTTTAATGACAATCTCTTCCTTTGCCATTAAACTAGCGCACATTCCCTTTACAATTTGAGATGTGATAACGCCACTATTTCCGCGCGCACCTTTCAATGCTCCACGATTAAAAGCCACACAAATTGCTTCAATTGTGTTAGATTCGCATGCGTTCATTTCGCTGACCGCACTTTTTAAGGTTAAACTCATATTTGTGCCGGTGTCACCATCGGGAACCGGGAACACATTTAGAGCGTCAATATCTTTTTTATTTTCTTCTACCAAAGAAAACGCACTGGAAAACATTTTCCTTAAAGTAGAACCGTTTATTGTTTTACCCATATTATTAAATTAAACTCCTATATTCTAACGTCTACGATATGGACAACAACATTTTTAACAATCATACCGGCAAAACGTTCAACACTATATTTGACGCTTTGTTTGATTGATTCTGCCACTGCACTTGCAGCAACACCACAATGTCGCATTATAACATAGACATCTATATTCATAACATCATTGCCGAGAGTGGTCACAACAACGCCTCTATGAGCGGTTGTTATCGCATTGCCTTTGAAAAAGCTGCGTTGAGATACAAGCCCAACCACGCCAACACACTCAAGAACAGAAACAGCGGCAACTTTGCTGATTGCCTTTTTGTTTATTGTAATCTTCCCAAATGAGTTAAATGTGGTAAGTTTCATTACACTCTCCGTTCCGTATTATACAATATTATTATGAGAAAATCAACAATTTTTATATAATTTTTGAAAAATACTTGCTTTTTCAAATAAACTGTGTTAATATAGCACAGCAAAGAAAATTTTATAGGAGGTTCATGATGAAAGTTTGTGTTGTATGCGGAAAAGGTAGAACTGCTGGCAATAATGTAAGCCACAGTATGCGTCACACCAAAAGAACTTTTGATGCAAATATACAAAAAGTCGATGTTGAAATCGATGGTAAAAAAGGTAAAAAGAACATTTGCGCTAAATGTTTAAAAACAATGAAGAAATAAAAATCCACCAGCTTAGCTGGTGGTTTTTCATTTAGAGGGTATAACCCTCTTTTTGTAGCCCACAAGAAAT